>JAPLGV010000089.1 GCA_026389975.1 Chloroflexota bacterium | reverse complement strand
GTTATCAGGATGTGGTGGCACTCTTGAGCAAGCCTCCAGCGCATTATTATCTTTAAGCCGTAGGCGAACACCTCCTAAAAGATAAATAAACCTCTTTCCTAGATCGAATTCTGGCAATAGTTTCGAGGGCCAGGTCAGGATGGGCATTTTAGTAGTGGATGTCTACGGCTGTCCCGTACCCTTTGGTATCCAGGGTCAGTTTGTTAATTTCATCGAATCCGGCAGAGGGCAGGCTCCAGCGAAAGAGCCACTTGGCATCTTCGTTGCGCATATTAACGCAGCCGTGACTCATCGGGACGCCGAAATTATCGTGCCAATAGGTACCATGGAAGGCGTGGCCTTCGGCAGTAAAGAAACTGGTCCACGGGACACCGACCAATGGGAAGATATCATCCGCCAGGGGGCTGGTGGTACTCATGTTCCTGGAAGGAAGTTTGACCATGATGTTGAAGTTTCCGGCTGGAGTGGCCATCAACCAGGGCAGGCCGGTCGAGACAAGGGTGGTGAAAACAACCTTGTTATATTCGGAACAGGTGAGGGTTTGCGTAGTCAGATTGAGATCAATGCGTTTTTTGCCCATTGGAACATCAGGTGAGAGAGGGGTGATTTCTTCGGGGGAGATGGGACGTAATTGTACGGTTGGAACGTAGTAGTGCATATTTTTATCGGCCTCGTCCTGGACGAGGTACCAGGCTTTGCCGTCCGGTCCGGTATCGATGCCGGTAATCCATTGAGTAGAACTGTAATACAGACGATATGTCGGAAACCAACCATCCCATTGGTTATAGCGGTATGCCTGGGTATATGGGACGGTGAGCTCGGATAAAAGTTTGGTGGCCGGGACACTGGAAAGCGGAACATTGTAATGGACGCGCACCTTTTGCAGACGTGCCGCGTTCATATATCCCCCGTAGACGCGATACCAGTGCGGGTTGTTGCCGGGGGTGTCGACCTGTACCGTCTCGTATATGTGGATCAAGCTATCGCGCTCCCAGTTTCGGACGATCTGGCTCTCGTCTGTGGGCTCTTTATGAACGACAACTCCCTTAGGGTCGACAGTTGCCACGCGCACCAGGTCAATATCTTCAAACTCAGTAATTTCCGGCAAGAAAGAAGTAAAGGCCAGACTAGCCAGGGCCAGACCTCCCAGTTTGAGAAAATCACGTCGGGAAATCGGTTTCATAGATGCGAATTGTACCTGAAAACGTCCGAATTGTATCTACAGGATACCATGTAAAAATCTGAACCACAGGGTACTGCGTAATTATTGAACCCAAATCGTCGTTTATTCCTTACTTTTTTGCCGCGTCAGTTCAGAAATTTATGCAAGATGCAGTGAAATCCTGTTATTTTGGAGCCCTTTGATACAGAAAGTTTATCGATATCCAAGTAGTAGTAGTAAAAACCTCCGAGGCCATATAGCCTCGGAGGTTAAAGTTTCGCGCAGTTTTTCTCAACCTGCTTCTACGGGGACAGGCACCATTCCTTTGAGGATGTAGTTTGTCAACGACATAGTATGCGTACAAACACCACGTGAGCGGAAATAGTCGCAGTCGCAATCCCATTTGTTGTCTGCAAATTTGATCACATGCGAATTGTTCTCGCCGTCAATTTTGACGGTGAAAGCATCAAAGTGAAAGCGATGAGGTTCTTGTGCGTAACGCTTGGCTTTGTCAATCTTGCCGATCATTCCAGAGTCCATATTCAATCTCCTTATCTAGAAGATAGTGAAAGGCACGCGAAACAGCAGCGTGCCTTTCAAGAAAACAACCGGGAAGTTAAAGAAAACACTCGCATAGGCGGTTACTCTTTAATCAGTATAGTGCGAATTCTTTATAAAGTCAACCGGCGTTCGGCCTTTTTTCAAAATTGTATAGCAGACGTTTAGCAAGCGTAGGGAAAACGTCAATCTGCCGGGGCCTTGGCTTGCAGATGTTCGTCGCCGTTATAGATGCGCAGTTGCGGCCATTTCAGGACAATGAGCGCCGTACCAACGATGCAGCCGATGCGTCCTGAAATAATGGCGGCCGGGACCCCGAACAGGCTGGCGACGATCCCGGATTCCACTTCTCCTAACTGGGGTCCGCCCTGGAAGAAAATCTGGTTGACGGCAGTCATGCGCCCGCGGATGTGGTCGGGAGTGTTCAACTGACGAATGGTATTGCGGATGATGGTGCTGACCGCGTCTGCGGCGCCCATCAGGATCAGGGCAAGCATGGCGATGGCGAAGGCACTGGTAGCGCCGAACAGCACCGTGGCTGACCCGAAAATAACCACCGCGATGAGAAAGATTGGTCCCTGTTTGCGAAGTTTTTGAACCTGCGATACCACAACCCCCGCCGCTACCGACCCAATCGCCTGCGCCGAAGATAGCCAGCCATAACCGATTTCACTGACTTTCAGGATATCTTTGGCAACGATGGGCATCATGGTATTGGCCGAGGCGAAGAACGTGGCGACGAAGTCCATCAGCATGGTGGAGAGAATGATGGGTTTCCTGACGATGAAGCGGATGCCGTCATCCATGGCGGCCAGGTTGATGCCCGGCGCTTTGCGGGTATCCTGGAATACCGGCCCAATCAAGGCCAGGGCGAGGATGACGGCCAGGAACGAAATCGCATTGAAAAGATATGTGTAACCCAGCCCCAGTGTGGCGATGACGATACCGCTCAACGCCGGTCCGACAATGGAACCGGCATTCATGGCAATCGAGGACATGCTGAATGCATTTGGCAAATCCTCAGCCGGGACCAGGTTCGGAATCATTGCCTGGCGGGCGGGCGAGTCAAAAGCCTGAGCAGTTGCCTGGACGGCTGTCAGAAGATAAATTAGCCACAGGGTGATATGCCCGCTGAAAGAAAGAAGCGCCAGTCCCAGCGCGGTGAGCGCCATGACCGATTGGGTGATAAAAAGGATCCCGCGTCGGTTGAACGTATCGGCCACCGGTCCGCCGATGAACGAGAACAGGACGATGGGCAGGATGCGCGCCAGCCCAATCCCGCCCAGGGCGAGCGGGTTCGGTTCGCTGGTCAGCGTACGGATGTGCCAGTGCAGCGCGGCCACCTGCATCTGTGACCCGGCAATGGAAATGAGCAGACCCAGCCAGATGTAAAAGTAGCGGCGGTGATGGAGAGCCGGTGGAATTCGAAGTTTCATTTACGTCAGGTGGATTTGGATATGGAGTTACGTTCCCCAGTCGCGCAGGTACAGGAAATCGTACCCGACCGTGCGGCTGCTGAGTTTGGCGATTGGTGGCAGGACGCGCTTGAACTGGTTCTTGCGGACGCGTTCGAAAACCTGACGTACGAATTTCTCGTCAAACCCTGCTTCGACACACTCCTCAGGGCGGTAGCGCTGGTCAACGAGCAGATAGAGCAGTTTGTCCACTTCCGCGTAGGTGAATCCGAGTTCGCCCTCGTCGGTCTGACCGGCCCACAGGTCCGCGGACGGAGGTTTGGCGATGATTGGCCCCGGGATTCCCAGCGCCCGCGCCAGTTGCCGCACCTGGGTCTTGTAGAGGTCGCCGATGGGATTAAGAGCGCAGGCCGAATCGCCGTACAGCGTGGTATAGCCGAGCAGGATTTCGGTCTTGTTGCCCGTGCCGACGACGAGTCCCTTGAACGCTTCCGACTGGTCGTAGGCGACGATCATGCGGGCACGCGCCATGATGTTCCCCTTGCGTATCTCGGACATCCCCGGCTCGCGGGCGATGAGCGGGTCCGCCATTTCGGTGATTGGAATGGTTACTGAGGGACAGCCGAATTGGTCAATCAGCATCTGGGCATGGTCAAGCGAGTCAGCTAACGAAGTTTTGTAAGGCAAACGGATCGCCAGCACGTTCTGCGGCCCAAGTGCTTCCGCTGCCAGCACAAAGGAAACAGCCGAGTCAATCCCGCCGGATAGGTTGACTACCGCACGCGAAAAGCCGACGCGGGTAATTTCTGAACGGATGAATTCCGTCAGGATTTTACGGACAAGTTCAGGGTCAATGGAAAGGTTAATTTCCATGCAGGATCCTTTCCAGTTCACGCTGCACCAATTCGGGGCGCTCGTCTCCTAGCAAAGGCAGGCGGGCGCGTATACGGTATAACTGGTTCAGGTCAATTTCGGTTTTGGTCAGGGCTTCCTCGAAATAAGGAGCCTGGGCGACCAGCTTCCCGTTCGGGTCCACAAAGCCGACCACCAAGTCAATGTTACAACTGGCGTCGAGGAGCTGCTGAAAAAACGGATCGTCGGACTCGGGCCGGCAGGAGACGGCTGGCACGAGGTCTTCGAGCACGTAGCCGGTGAGCGAGAGTTCCGGGAAGACCACTAAATCCATGCCGTCCTGACAGGCCTGTTTGGCCAGGGTCAGGTGATTTTCCAAGTTGGCCTGGATGTTTCCAGGTTCGGTGTTGATTTGGGCGAGAGCGAGGTTGAGTTTCATAGATAGATGAAAGGAATTGACAAACTTGATTATACTTGACACTATGAAAATTAATAAAAGTATTCTCCGCTGGCTCCCTGCCATTGCTGTGATGGCCGTCATCTTTGGTTTTTCGTCCATCCCGTCCCAGGAAATGCCCAATTTTGGCCTGTGGGACTCGGTTGTCAAAAAGGGCGCACACATGCTTGGCTATGGCCTGTTGGCACTGGCGAATTGGTACGGCTTGCACTTCACCAAACGCCGCTGGTGGCTGGTGCTTCTCCTCACCGTGCTCTATGCCATCACGGATGAGTTCCATCAATCCTTTGTGCCGGGCCGGCACCCCAGTTGGGTGGACGCGCTGGTCTTTGACGGCAGCGGGGCGGCGCTGATGTTGTTTACGGTCTCAGGGGTGCGAAAAAGGATGCGCTAGAAGGCGCATCCGTTTGTTTTCACTATTATTCATCGCATTCTCCTTGTAATTTGATAAAACCAGTATACAACGAAACCAGCCGGACGAGTATAAGAATAATGGCCTATTCTTCAGGCTATTATTCAAATTCAATTTCCAGTTCTTCGTCGATCCCCCACTCTTCCAGTTTCTCAATTTGAATGTCGCTGAACAACCTTTCCTGCTGGGCGGAAACGTGGAAGCGCTTGACCAGCTCCAGGAGTGCCAGGAAGGTGACCACCACTTCCAGGCGGGTCGGCTTCTGTCCCAGCAGTCCGCTGAAATTGGCGTTGCGGTTCTTTCCCAGACGCTCGGCGATCAGGGCGATTTTCTCGCGGATGGTGATACGCGGCGCTGAGATAATCGTCCCCAGCGCCTGTTTATCCGCTTCCTCGGCGAATATGTCTTCGGCAGCAGCCATCAGGTCAGCCAGGGTGATGTCGGAGAGGTCGAGGCGGCCTTCGACTTTCGGAGGCGGTGCGACCCGCAAATAGGTCCGCAGATGACGCGTCTCGCGGTCATCCAGCCAGTTGGACAGTTCCTTGAAGCGCTTGTAAATTCGCAGTTGGCGGGCCAGCCCCTCGCCCAGGTCCTTCTCGCCCGCTTCCCGAACCGGGGGCCTGGGCAGCAAAGCCTCGGACTTGATCTGTAATAATTTGGCTGCCACCACCAGGAAAGCAGAAATCTCGTCTGCCGGGACTTGCATCTGGTGGATGTAGGCCAGGTACTGGTCGGTGACCAGGGCCAACGACACGCTGGTGATGTCCAGTTCGGCGCGCTCGATGAGCTGCAGGAGCAGGTCGAGCGGTCCCTCGTAAACAGGGATCGTGACGGTGTAGCCGCCGGTCTGGTGGCTGAGTTGGGCCTGTCGCAGGTTCGGTTCCATAGGCAGGCGGGATGATATCATCCCCCGTGGGGATAACATTCCCTGTGGGGATTTCATCTCGCCAAGCGGTACACCCTGCCGCGCAGAGGTACATCGTGCCGCGTAGCGGTATAATCGCTTTCTATGGTTGACCACATTTATCTGGACTATGCCGCCACCACACCCGTTGACCCGCGCGTGCTGAACGCCATGTTGCCGTATTTCAACGAAACGTTCGGCAACCCGTCCTCTGTACACCGTTATGGGCAGCAGGCCGAGGCCGCCGTCGAATCGGCGCGCGAGACCGTCGCGACTGCTCTCAATTGTCGTCCCGATGAGATCGTTTTTACCTCCTGTGGCTCTGAGTCTGATAATCTCGCCATCCGTGGGACGGCTCTGGCGATGCGCGAAAAAACCGGCGCGAACTGGATTCTTACCAGCCGGGCCGAGCACCATGCCGTCAGCAAGACTGCGGAACAATTGAAAAAACATTACGGCTTCCAGGTCGAATGGCTGGAGACCGACGAAACCGGCATGGTTTCCCCGGAAACGGTTGAAAGGGTGTTTCGCAAGGATACTGCCATCGTCTCGGTTATGTATGCCAATAATGAAATCGGCACAGTCAATCCGGTTGCCGAAATTGCGGCCATTTGCCGCACTCACCACGTCCCTTTTCACACGGACGCGGTCCAGGCCGCGGCTTATCTGCCGGTGGATGCCCGGTCTCTGGGCGTGGACTTGATTTCACTCGGTGCGCACAAGTTTTACGGGCCGAAGGGCATTGGGATGCTGTATGTCCGCCAAGGCACGCCGATTTTCCCGCTCCAGACCGGCGGCGGGCAGGAGTCCGGTCGGCGGGCTGGGACGCAAAATGTTCCGTATATCGTCGGTTTTGCTGAAGCGCTCCGGTTGACGGCTGAGGAACGCCAACAACGTATTGCCCACGTTCGCCCGTTGCGCGATCGTATCATTGGGACTGTCCTGGAGGAAATACCCGATTCTCGCTTGACAGGTCACCCGATTACCCGGTTACCTAATCACAGTTCCTTTACCTTCAAAGGTATGGATGGAAACCTGCTCCTGACACTGCTCGACACGGCCGGCTTTGCCTGCTCCTCCGGGTCTGCCTGCAAAACGGGCAATCCCGAACCAAGCGAGGTGATGACTGCAATCGGGTTATCGCGTGAATGGGGGCTGGGGTCGCTGCGGGTCACGCTGGGTGCGGGGACGAAACCTTCCCAGGTTGACGCATTTCTGAAAGCATTGCCCGGAATCGTTCAGCAGGCGAGAGCTTTAAACCGGGGATGAACGGGATAAACGTTTTGGGTTTGATGAACGAGGTATTCGAGAGGCAAGAGCGTTGAACCGGAGATACTTGCACCAGCAAGCACACCTGCCCCGGACGCAGGTGC
>JAPLGV010000015.1 GCA_026389975.1 Chloroflexota bacterium | reverse complement strand
GCGTGATTGGTGTGGGGACGATCGGCAAGACCGTCATCCGCCGGGCGCATGCGTTTGAGATGAAGCTCCTGGGCAACGACATCGTCGAGATCGACAACTTTTTCATCGCCGAAACCGGCGTGGAAATGACCACGCTGGACGATCTGCTTGCTCGCGCCGACTTCGTCTCTCTGAACTGCGACCTGAATCCAACCAGCCACCATCTGATCAATGCCCGGACTCTGAGCCTGATGCGCCCGAATGCGATCCTGGTCAACACTGCCCGCGGCCCCATCGTGGACGAGACGGCGCTGGTGGCGGCGTTGAATGCGGGCCCAATTGGCGGCGCAGCTTTGGATTTGTTCGAGATCGAACCGCTGCCTGCCGACAGTCCCCTCAAACAGATGGATAACGTTATGCTGGCTCCGCATAATGCCAATTCCAGTCCCGCCGCCTGGGAGCGGGTGCATTGGAATACGATCAAGAATCTGGTCGAAGGCCTCGGGATGCCATTCCAGGGTGTGGAACAGGATTGACTATGTCAGAAACCAAAACTGTCTTGATTACCGGCGCGGCGGGCGGCATCGGACGCGCCACCGTGCATCTCTTTGCCCAAAACGGCTGGCGTGTCATCGGTGTGGACCGCGCCCCCTTCGGCGAAGATTTCCCGGAAGGCGGCCTGTTCATCCAGGCCGATAACGCCGACCCGCTTGAAATTCAGCGCGTCTACACGGAAACGAGCGCTTTCACCGACAGGCTGGAGGCGCTGGTCAACAACGCTGCCTGGCAGGTTGCCAAGCCTCTGGTCGAAACCAGTGTGGAAGAATGGGACGGGGTGATGGCGACCAACCTGCGGGCGGCTTTCCTGCATGCCAAGATGGCCTACCCGCTCTTCAAGGCCGCGGGCGGCGGAGCGATTGTCAATGTTTCCTCCGTGCATGCCGTGCAGACTTCCGCCAATATCGCTGCCTATGCTGCCAGCAAGGGCGGCCTGCTGGCGCTTACGCGTGCCATGGCAATTGAATTTGCCCGGGACGAGATCCGTGTCAACGCCATCCTGCCCGGCGCGGTGGATACTCCCATGCTGCGCGCCGGTCTCGGACGCGGCCACGTGGCAGGCGAAGATATCCACACCCGCCTCGAAAACCTGGCTCGCAAGACCGTCAACGGGCGCGTCGGCAAGCCCGAGGAAATCGCCCACGCTATCTATTTCCTGGCCGATAGTACACAATCCTCGTTCATGACCGGTCAGGCCATGATCGTGGACGGCGGTGCAACCGCCAGGTTGAGTACGGAGTAAAGAGAAACAAGAGTGAGCGTGAAGCAAACCATAAAACAAATTGTTCCTGCCCCGGCCTGGAATGTCCTGCGCAAAACCTACAGCGGGTTGATGCACCTGCCTGACCTGCCGGGGGTTTACTTTCATCCCTGGCGGCGCGCGAGCATGGCGCGTCTGGCCGAACTGAAAGATATTCACAAAGGCAAACGCGCCTTTATCATCGGGAATGGCCCCAGCCTGAAGCAAACCGATCTGGGAAAACTCAAAGATGAATTCACGTTTGGCCTGAACCGCATTTACCTGATGTTCCCCGAACTGGGATTCGCTACCACGTATTTTGTCTCGGTCAATGACCTGGTCATCGAACAATGCACCGGTGACATCTCCGCACTGCCCATGCCGAAGTTCCTTTCATGGCGCTCACATCGATTTTTCCCGGTAGGTCCACTCCCTGCCACTTTCCTTTACACCACTTACGACAACCCTGCCTTTGCCCGTGATGTCCGTCATCGGGTCTGGGAAAGTGCGACTGTCACCTATGTTACGCTGCAACTTGCCTTCCACATGGGCTTCGAGCAGGTTATCCTGGTTGGCGTGGACCATAATTCCAATGTGCCGGGCAAAGCCAATACCACGGTTGTCTCGCAAGGGGATGATCCCAACCATTTCCATCCCGGTTATTTCGGAAAAGGCTTCCGTTGGCAACTCCCTGACTTTGAAACCTCCGAGATTGGTTATCGGCTGGCCCGTCAGGCTTACGAGGCCGACGGGCGGCAGGTCCTGGACGCTACCGTCGGTGGAAAACTGACCATCTTCCCCAAAGTTGACTACCCGTCTCTCTTCAAATAGCATGTCTGACCTTCCCCTCGTTTCCATTGTTACTCCGTCCTACAACCAGGGACGCTTCCTGGAAGCCACCCTGCGCTCGGTGCTGGAACAGGATTACCCCAACATCGAATATCTGGTCGTGGACGGCGCCTCCACCGATAACAGTGTCGAGATAATCCGCAAGTATGCCGATAGGATCACCTGGTGGGTTTCGGAAAAGGATTCCGGTCAGTCGGAGGCGGTCAACAAAGGCCTGCGCCGGGCACGTGGCGAGATCGTCGGCTGGCTGAACTCGGACGATTTGTACCAGCCTGGGGCGGTGTCGGCCGCGGTGGCAGCTTTCCGGTCCCATCCCGAGGCGGGTCTCTTTTACGCGGATGCCCTCGCTATTGACGCGAACGGCAAGCCGTTCAACCTGATGCGCGCCCGCCAATACTCACTGACGGATCTGATGGCATTCAATATCATTTGCCAACCGGCGGCTTTTATGCGCCATTCGGTGCTGGAACAGGTCGAATACCTAAACCCGGCCTACCAGCTGCTGATGGATAACCTGCTCTGGATGTGCATGGCACGCATTGCGCCCATCGTCTATGTCCCGCAGACCTGGGCGGCGGCTCGCTATCATGACCAGGCCAAGAACCGCACCCGCGGCGCGGCTTACGGACAGGAAGCCAAATTGCTGATTGATGACCTGAAGTCCCGGCCGGAATTTGCCGAAATTTATGCTGTCGATGAAAAACGAATCATGGCGGGCGTGAACCGGTTCGATGCCTTCTACCTGACCGACGCCGGTCAGCCGGGCGGCGCCCTGCGGGCATATGGTCGTTCATTCAGCTTGCATCTGCCAACCGCCCTCGGCGATTGGAAGCACATCCTGCTGGCCTTTTTCTCCTTGCTGGGCTTGCAAAAAGTACGTGCCCTGTACGACCGTTTGCGCACCCGCCGTTTGAAACGGGACAAGTAGATGATGCCGCGCCGCAATTGGATTTCCTGGTTGTTCGCCGCTTTGCCAGCATCGGTGGGGATTTTTGGGATCATCCTGGCCTTGCTTCCTTATGGAATCTTGAAGCCTTTTACCGATTCGCTTATGCCGGATGGCAATTTCAATTCCCTGAAATCATGGAATGCTGAAGTATTCAAAGTGCTCTTTGGCCTGGGCGGATTGGTTTTTCTTGGTCTGGCATTGTTGACCGGTCTGCGGCGTTGGAAACTCTTCGGGCCTTTCTTCAAACAGCTCTGGGCGGATGCCGGTCACTTTTTTGCCAGTCTGCGCCCGCACAAGGATGAACTCGGTTTCCTGGCGGCTGTGCTGGTCATCATGGTGCTGGCGGTCATTTACCGGCTGGAATACATCTACTCGTCTTTGCACCATGACGAAGCTTACACCTATGTGGCCTTTGCCCATTCTCTTTTTTCTGCCGCCACTGATTATCACCTGCCGAACAACCACGTTTTTCATTCCATCCTGGTCCATCTTTCGACGCGCATTTTTGGAATCCAGCCCTGGGCGGTGCGCCTGCCAGCTTTCACGGCTGGCGTGTTGCTTGTCCCGGCGGTGTACTGGCTGGCCAAACGTCTCTATGATCGCTGGACGGCCCTCGGTGCGGCCCTGCTGGTAGCCTGGTTACCGATATTAATCAATTATTCCACCAATGCCCGCGGCTATACCCTCGTAGCGCTCTTCACCCTGCTGACGTTGACGCTCGGCAGTATTGTCCGCAAACAAAAAAATCTTTTTGCCTGGATACTGATCAGCCTGTTCTCTGCCTTGGGTCTTTATACTGTGCCGGTGATGCTGTTCCCTTTCGGTATACTGTTCGCCTGGCTGTTTTTTGGAAACCAGGTCGAGCCGGTTTTGACGCGGCCATCCTGACGATGTTGTTTTACACACCGATCCTGATTTTCACCGGCCCGGAAAAAGTTTTTGCGAACGGGTTTGTTGCCCCGCTTCCTTGGGCTGATTTGATGGAGACTCTCTCCCATCGTTTCACCGAGACTTGGGTCGAGTGGACGTCTGGCGTCCCGCTTTTCATGGGGATATTCCTCGCGGCAGGCTGGACCCTGAGCCTGATTTTCCATCGGCGGCTTTCCACCACCCGCGTCCCGTTGCAATTGGTAGCGTTGCTATGGATTGCTGCCTTGATCATCTTCCAACGACCGAATGCCTGGGCGAAGGTGTGGTTGTTCCTTTTGCCGCTGATGCTGTTATGGGCCGCCGCGGGAACCGTTGGCCTGTTGGAAAAAGTCCGGCTAAAGTTCTTGTGTTGTCCCGGTTCCAGCACGGGGCGCGGCCTGCCGCTGGCGGTGATTGTGGTTGGGCTGGCGCTGCTGGCTGGAATCCAGCACGCTGCCTGGCTCGCGCCGCAACTTCCCGAGCTTTGGGCTGGACGCGGCGGTGAGGAAAAAGCAGTCCTGTTCGTTCAGGGCCAATTGCAGGACGATGATCTGATTATCGTCGCCCCGCCAGACGATGCTGCGGTATGGTACTATTCTGAACTGCACGGCATTATGAATATTCACTTCGACCCGCTCATAGCGTTCGACCGCACACTGGTCCTGGTGGACCCGGTTGAGGGGCAGACTCCCGCTTCGGTCCTCGAAGAACGGGGTCCCAATCCGGCGCAGGTGGATGTTGAATCCTGCCACCTGCTAGAAACTTTCGACAAAATCCTGGTGTTTGAATGCTCGCGCAAGTAGGAGACGAGTAATGAGAATACTTTTCTTCAGATATTTTGTTTTTCGTGAGCGTCCGTGGGTGTGGATGCTCTCGCTGATACTGGCGCTTCTGGCGGGATTTGGACTGCGCATGACCAACCTGACCAACCCTCCGCTGGATTTTGCACCCACCCGCCAGTTGTTTTCTGCTCTTAAAGCGCGCGGTATGTATTACCAATATGTCACCGACGCCTTGGCTGGGAAACACCAACTGGCGATCTCGCTAGGCGATGTGGGCACGGTGGAGCCGCCGGTGTTGGAGACCATCGTCTCGCAAACCTATCGCCTGACCGGTGAACACCTTTGGATTGCGCGCGTTTACTCATCGTTATTCTGGGTGCTGGGCGGGTTGGCGCTCTTCCTGCTCATCCGGGAACTTGCCTCCACAAGTGCGGCTATGATCGGAACCCTGTTCTATCTTTTTGTTCCTTTTGGGGTCGTCGCCAGCCGTACTTTCATGCCAGACCCGATGATGGTAGCGCTCATCATCTTTGCCCTCTGGGCGCTTTTCCGCTGGCAGAATACTGCCAGTTGGAAATGGGCGATTCTCTTTGGCATCTTCGCTGGAACAGCGCTTTTTGTTAAAAATCTGTCTGCTTTCATCATTGTAGGTGGATTCGCAGGTGTTATTCTCGGAACTAGAGGGCTGAAGCGTTCCGTCCGCGATCCGCAGGCCTGGGTGATGGCGTTGCTGCTGGTCTTGCCGGTGGGAATTTACACTCTCTACGGGATGCTGAAGCTGGACATGACAGGACAATTTGCCCTGCGCTTCTTTCCGAAAATGTGGATTGACCCGGCCTTTTATTTTCGCTGGGCTTGGACGGTTAACTGGTCTATCGGTTGGGGGGTCTCCCTGCTGGCTGCTTTCAGTGTATTTTTGTCCGATCCAAGGCGTGAGCGCCCGCTGCTCATCGGGTTGTGGATCGGATATTTGCTCTTCGGCATGACCTTCCCCTATCATTTTTTTACGCATGATTATTACCAGTTGTCATTCATCCCTGTTGTCGCTGTCTCGATCGCCCCCGCTCTCCGGCTGTTCTTTGAACGCTTCTTCGAACGCAGTCCGGGTCTTTTCCCTCGCCTTGTACTGGTGGGCATTGTTCTGGTGGGTCTTGCCGTCCAGTCCTATGCTGCAGGCCGCCAGATCGTCGATTCAGATTATCGAAACGAACCTTCATTCTGGGCTGAGATTGGAGATAAACTTGGTCACGGTACAGGCGTTATCGGTCTGACGCAGGATTATGGCTATCGCCTGGCTTACTGGGGCTGGCAAGGTTCTGCGGCCTGGTTTACCAGCGCTGATTTCGGTGTTCGTTACCTGGCCGGGCAGGATGTGAACATTATGGAGAAATTCACCGAAGATACTGCCGGAAAACAGTATTTCCTGGTTACCATGTTTGGGGAGCTTGATAACCAACCGGTGGTCAAGGATTTGCTTTACACCCACTATCCCATCTTTGCCCAGACAGATGAGTATGTTATCTTTGACCTTCAGCACCCGTTAAACCAGCCGTGAGTGCAATAATGGATCCTTATGGAAAATAAAGATTCACCTAAATTGTTTTCAAAACCCTGGCTGATGGCAGTTCTGGTGGCTGTATTGTTCATCGGCGCTCTGGGCATCCGCCTGTATGATCTGACCGACCTGCCCAATGATTTCTACATGGTGCGCCAGTACCGTTCGCTGTTGATAGCACGCGGAATGTACTATGCTCACCTGCCGATCGCCCCGGAATGGCAGCGCGACATTGCTGTTGCTCAATGGAAAGCGGAGGGATTGATTGAGCCGCCCATCATGGAGAGTCTGGCAGCACTCATGTACCATATCATTGGTGAACAAATTTGGGTGGGCCGGATTTACGCCTCCCTGTTCTGGCTGGCAGGCGGACTTGCCCTCTGGCTGCTGGCGAAAGAACTCTCCATGCGGAAGGGCGGCATCATTGCCCTGGCATATTTCCTGTTTCTCCCATTTGGGATGACTGCCAGCCGGGCGTTCATGCCCGACTCGCTGATGACGGCTCTCATTGCCTGGTCACTGTGGGCGCTCTATCTCTGGGAAAAGCACCGCACCTGGAAGACTGCCATCTTGGCTGGAATATTGACCGGACTTGCCATCCTGGTCAAATCGGTGGCAGTGTTTCCTCTGCTGGGTGCTGCTGTGGGGCTGGTTCTTAGCCGGGGATCTTTGAAACGCATTCTGGTTGATAAACAAACCTGGGTGGTCGCCGCGATTACAACCATCCCAACTATCATCTATTATTTTTACGGCCTGATCATTGCTGGAACATTGAGCGGGCAATTCGCTCTCCGCTTTTTCCCTGCTTTACTTAAAGACCCGTCGTTTTATGGCCGCTGGCTGTTTATAGCTGCCGGGATAGTCGGCTTTGCAGCCATGTTCCTCTCCATGGCGGGCATTCTGTTGTTCCACATGAATGGGCCGCGCTTTCTGGTTGTTGGGGCCTGGCTCGGCTATATTGTCTTTGGATTTGCATTCCCATATCACTTCATTACGCATGAGTATTACCATTTGCCGCTCATTCCGATTGTCGCCATCGGCTTAATCCCCGTAGCAGACCTTCTGGTCCGGCAGGTTACAGTGCAGAAGGGCTGGCTGCCGCGAGCCATGTTCGCCGGACTGTTACTTCTTGGTGTCGCAATGAAAATGTGGGAAGCCCGCAATTCCATGGTGAGTAATCAGTATCGCCACGAAGTAGCTTACTGGCAGGAACTCGGTCAACGGATTGGCTACGATAAAAAATTTGTCGAACTCTCCGGAGATTATGGTTACCGCCTGGCCTACTTCGGTTGGGTCAGCGGCTCTTACTGGTTGAGTAATGCCGACGATGCATTACGCACTTTGGCTGGGCAGACCCAGTCTGATTTTGCCACCACTTTTGCTGAACAGATTGCCGGGAAAGATTTGTTCGTAATCACTTCCCCTCCAGAATGGGAGAACCAGCCCGAATTGCGTGAATATCTCACTGCCCATTATCCGCTGATTGATCAAGGCGACGGCTATTGGATTTTCGACCTTCGAACATATAACCCATGACTTTATCCAATCTTCCCCTCGTTTCCATTGTTACTCCTTCCTACAACCAGGCGCGTTTCCTGGAATTCACCATTCACTCTGTGTTGGAGCAGGATTACCCCAATATCGAGTATATCCTCGTGGACGGCGGTTCCACCGACGGCAGCGTGGACATCCTCCAGCGCTATGCAGACCGGTTTGCTTGGTGGGTCTCCGAAAATGATCGCGGCCAGACCGATGCCATCAATAAGGGCTTTGCTCGGGCGAAAGGTGACATTCTGGCCTGGCTCAATTCGGACGATACTTACGAGCCACATGCGGTCGCAGAGGCGGTTGAGTTTTTGCGAGGCCGGCCCGAGGTCGGGTTAGTGTACGGCGACACCAACTTTATCGACGAGAACGGCTGCGTGGTTGGCCGTTTCCCCGCGGCCCAAACCGACTACAAACGCCTGCGGCGAGGCTATGTTCATATCCCGCAACAGGCATCTTTCTGGCGCGCCGATCTATGGCGCAAGGTCGGC
>JAPLGV010000492.1 GCA_026389975.1 Chloroflexota bacterium | reverse complement strand
ACAGGCGGGGAGTTATGTGAATTTGACATAGCAACCGAAACCTTCAAAGACCTGGGATATGAACTACCAACCACAGATAGGCGTGTTATTGACTACACTTACACGATCACGCTCTCTCCGGACGAGACAAAACTTTACTATGTAATATCTATTCTTCAAAATCCGGGAGGCCCTGAAGGGCAGGGAGGTACCGGTGAACTTTACACCTATGACCTCGCCACGAGCGAGGTAGTCTTCGCTCAGCAATTCCTGCCCGGTATATACACCAGCCAAGATCTGCGCGACAACCAAAACATCTATTTTGCGCACTTCGGGGGGTATAGCAATCTTTGGTCAGGCGCCGTTCGTCTCTTTATTTTGCACGTTCCACCACAGCCGTAGGAGGCAGGACATCACCGCACCAAGGAACACCTTTGTTTATTTTCATAGACTGAGCCTGGCGTTCGCGCTGGTATTCTCTGTCAGCGGCTGCGGCGCGCTTCAAGTAGACTTCCTCCGCAGCTTGGTGGTGCAACACGGTCTAAGTGTGCTAGTCATCATCCCCAACGCCATCCTCAGCCAGGATGCCCTCGCAAACATTGCCAATGACTAGCAGGATGATCTCATCCGCTGTGTGGGCACAGACAACTTTCCTGATCCAGGATGGAAAGGTTGTCCAATGCTGGGATGGATGGGTCTCGCGCACCTCATTGGCATCAGCAGTTTCTTCGAGAAGGTGTGCGCCATGAAAAAGCCGTATGCGTATCTTTATCAGTCCACCTATGTACAGGCTGCGAACAGGAGCTGGGAAAGTTGGTTACCGGATGGCTTGATAAGATCGTCAGGCAAACAGCCAGTTGAATGAGGCGCCATGAAAATAACAAACCTGCGTTGCGAATATCTTGAAAACCCCATCGGGATCGACATTTTTCGCCCGCGCCTCTCCTGGCGCTTGCAATCCAAGAAACGAGGCGCAAGACAGACGGCTTACCAGATCATCGCCAAATCAGGTAATGAGATCATCTGGGATACTGATAAAGTCAGCTCTTCCCATTCCGTCCATGTTGAATACAACGGCCCGCACCTGGATTCTACCCAACGGGTGGATTGGAAGGTGCGAGTCTGGGATGAAGGGGGCCAATCGACAGTGTTCAGCGAACCCGCATTCTGGGAGATGGGACTGCTGAATAGGAAGGAATGGAAAGGCAAGTGGATTGGAGCGGCGCTTGTCGGCGGCCCGCGCACTAGCTCGCCCTGTCCATTTTTACGCAAATCGTTCAGCCTGGATAAACCTGTCGCGGCAGCGCGTCTGTATATCACCGCTTTGGGTGTGTATGAAGCAACCCTCAACAGTAAGCGGGTGGGCGAAGCCGAGCTGGCTCCTGGCTGGACGGACTTTTCCAAACGGGTGCGCTACCAGACCTACGAAGTAACTTCCCTTCTCCAGCAGGGTGGAAATGTCATTGGAGCGATCCTTGGCGATGGCTGGTATTGTGGCAACCTGGCCTGGAAGGGCCGTCAATACTACGGCGACCGTCCCAAGCTCCTGGCACAACTGACCATCACCTACACGGACGGATCGAAAACTCTCATTATCTCGGATGAAACCTGGCAGACGGCTTTCGGTGCGTTGCTGGAGTCTGATTTACTTATGGGTGAATCCTATGATGCCCGGCTGGAAATCCCTGGCTGGGATTCCCCCTCTGTGGTGAGCAACGGAAGAGCCATTAGTGACTGGCAGCCCGTCCAGATCTTTCCTCATCCCAAAAGATTGGCGCTGGTCGCCCAGAACGAGCCGGTCATCAGGCGGCAGGAGGAACTGTCCCCCAACTCTGACCCAATGGAGATCAAAACCTGGCCGCAATCGCAATGGATCTTCGACCTGGGTCAAAACATGGTGGGAGGCGTTCGGCTCAAAGTCAGCGGACCGCGCGGAACCACCATCCGGCTCCGTTACGGGGAAGTCCTCAACCCGGATGGCAAGCTGTATACCGCCAACCTGGGTTCAGCCCGGCAGACAGACTACTACACCTTGAAAGGAGGAGGCGAGGAAGTTTGGGAGGCGCGTTTCACCTTCCATGGCTTCCGTTACGTGGAGGTGAACGGCTACCCAGACAAACCGCCCCGTGACATGATCACCGGCATTGTCATGCACTCCGACAACCAACCAACGGGAACATTCGAGTGTTCCGATGCACTGGTCAATCAACTCCAGCACAACATCCAGTGGGGCTGGAAAGGCAACTCGCTGGATATTCCGACCGACTGCCCGCAGCGTGATGAACGACTGGGTTGGACAGGCGATGCTCAGGTATTCTGCCGCACGGCCGTCTTCAATACCGACGCCGCCTCTTTTTTCACCAAATGGTTACAGGACCTGGAAGATGCACAAGGAGAGACCGGTGCCATTCCACCGGTTGTCCCGGATGCCAACATCGCAGATGGGAAGGATGGCGGCCCAGCATGGGCTGACGCAGCAATCATAGTTCCGTGGACTATCTACCAGTATTACGGCGATAGGCGTGTTCTTGAAGAACGCTACGGCATGATGACTCGCTTCATCACATATCTCGTCAATACCAGTCCCGGCTATATCCGAGTCAACCAGACGGTGGATATGTGGAGGGGTACTGGCGATTGGCTTTCGGGCGGTTACGGGGATTGGCTGGCTCTCGACGGGTCAGGGAAGACAGAAGGCGGAACGCCCAAAGACCTGATCGGCACGGCTTTTTTCGCCCATTGTGCCCGCCTGCTTTCCCGGGTCGCGGCTGTGCTCGGTAAAACTGCCGATACCGCCCGGTACGAGAGGCTCTATCAGGATGTGCGGCAGGCCTTTATCAATCGCTTCGTCACCCCCGATGGTCTGGTCACGGGAGGCACGCAGACCGGCTACGTACTGGCGCTGGCCTTCGAGTTGCTCCCACCTGAATGCCACCAGCTCGCTGTCATCGCGCTGGTGCGCGATATCCGAAAAAAAGAGATGCACCTGGGCACCGGCTTTGTCGGAACGCCCTTCCTGCCATTCGTACTGACCGAGGCGAGCCGGCTGGATGTAGCCTATGATTTACTTTTCCAGAAAACCTGGCCTTCCTGGCTGTACGCCGTGACCCAGGGAGCTACCACCATCTGGGAACGCTGGGACGGCTGGACGCACGAGAAAGGCTTCCAGGATCCCGGCATGAACTCATTTAACCACTATGCCTATGGGGCAATTGGAGCCTGGCTGTACGCGGTTGTTGCCGGGATCGATGTGAACCCAGCCCAGCCCGGTTACAAACATATCCTGTTCCACCCGCAGCCCGGTGGCGGATTGACATCTGCCAAAGCCACACTTTATTCCATGTACGGCCAGATCGTCAGTGACTGGCGGATCGTGAAAGGAATATTCGAGTGGGATATCGTTGTTCCGCCTAATACCACAGCCATGGTCACCCTGCCCAACGAAGAAGCCGGAAGCGAGGTAGAGGCGGGGAAATATCATTTTTCAACACCATTCCCTTCGCCTAAGAAAGAATAGCCATGCCCCTCAAAATCGCCATGATCGGAGCCAGTTCCATCGACTTCACCCGCTGTCTGATGCAAGACCTGCTGGTGGTGCCGGAATTCACTGAAACGACCTTTGCCTTCATGGACATTGACGCCCGCAACCTGGATATGGTCACGCAGCTTTGCCAGCGCGACATCCAAGCCAACAAATTACCCATCAAAACCATCAACACCCTTGACCGGCGTGAGGCTCTGAAGCAAGCCGATTAAATCCTCTGCACCATCCGCCAGGGACGGCTGGAAGCCTTCCAACTGGACATTGAACTCCCGCTCAAATACGGCGTGGACCAGTGCGTTGGCGAACCCCAATAACTGAACTGGTCTATAAACAAAGGATTGACCTAATGACAGCATCCTTACCCTTGTATAAAGAACCCAGTCTTCCCATTGAAGAACGCGTCAATGACCTCCTTTCCCGTCTGACTCTCGAAGAAAAACTTGGCCAATTCATCCATCCTGTCAACGAGGTGCCGCGCCTGGGCATCCCGTCCTATAATTTCTGGAGCGAAGGGCTGCATGGCGTGGCCCACAACGGGCGTGCCACCGTCTTCCCTCAAGCCATCGGAATGGCTGCCACCTGGGACCGGGACCTGATCCAGCGAGTCGCATCCGCCATAGGGGACGAGGCACGGGCCAAGCACCACGAGGCCGTCCGGCGCAACGGGGCCGCTGGAAGCTATCAGGGTCTCACTTTCTGGTCGCCCAATATCAACATCTTCCGCGACCCGCGCTGGGGCCGCGGCCAGGAGACGTGGGGCGAAGACCCCTACCTGACCGGAGNCCGGAGAAATGGGCTCCGCCTTCGTGCGCGGTCTACAGGGCGATCATCCGAAGTATATGAAAGCCGCTGCCTGCGCGAAGCACTTCGCCGTCCATTCCGGACCTGAAAAACTGCGCCACAGCTTCAACGCCAAAGTCTCCAAACGCGACCTGTACGGCACCTACCTGCCAGCCTTCAAGAAACTGGTCACCGAGGCAAAAGTGGAAGCAGTCATGGGCGCTTACAACCGTCTCCTTGACGAGCCCTGCTGCGCTAGCAAACTCCTGTTGCAGGATATCCTACGCGATGAATGGGGCTTCAAAGGTCACGTTACCTCTGACTGTTGGGCACTGACCAATATCCATAAAGATCACAAAGTGACGAACGGTCCGGTAGAGAGCGCCGCGCTGGCGCTTAAAGCCGGCTGTGACATCTCCTGCGGCTGCACCTACGACCATCTGGGCGAGGCTCTCGACCTAGGCCTCATCGATGAAGCGGATATTGACCGCGCTCTAGCCCGCACCCTGGCAACCCATTTCAAGCTGGGGATGTTCGACCCGCCCGAGATGGTGACATACGCCTCCATGCCGATGACAGTTGTCGGGTCCGAGGAGCACCGGCGGCTGGCACATGATGCCGCGGTCAAGTCAATAGTTCTGCTTAAGAATAAGGACAATATCCTGCCCATCAAACCGGCCGTCAGGAGCATTTTCGTCACCGGCCCAGCCGCTGCCAGCCTGGATGCTTTGCTCGGCAACTATCACGGCATGAACGATACAATGGTCACCCTAGTGGAAGGCCTGGTAGGGCGAGCGCCGGAGGGCGTTAAAGTTGACTACCGACCCGGCTGCCTGTGGACGCAGAGCTGTGGCAGTCCGATAAACTGGGCTGTTACCGAATCCAGCGAGGCAGACCTGGTCATTGTCTGCGCCGGTACATCGCCGTTGATGGAGGGCGAGGAAGGCGAGTCAATCCTTACAACCGAGAACGGCGACCGGTCCGATATCGCCCTGCCTGCCGCCCAGGTGGATTACATTAAACAAATCGCTACAGGTGGTGCAAAAATCGTTCTGGTACTGACCGGTGGCAGTCCCGTTGCGTTGGGTGAAATCGAGGAAATGGTGCAGGCCATTGTCTTCGTTTGGTATCCCGGGCAGGAAGGCGGGCGCGCCGTTGCAAACGTGCTCTTCGGCGACAGCGCACCCTCGGGAAAACTACCGCTCACCTTCCCCAAATCGTTGGCAGATCTGCCGCCTTTCGAAGATTACGACATGACAGGGCGGACGTACCGATTCGCCACCGCAGAACCGCTCTTCCCCTTTGGGTTTGGACTCTCCTACACGACCTTTGCGTATACAGGGATGGACCGGAAACCTGTCACCGTCGAAGCGGGCAAGTCCCTACCGGTCACTGTCACCGTGACCAACATCGGCGAGGTGGCGGGCGAGGAGGTCATACAGTTCTACCTGAGCGACCTGGAAGCTTCCGTGCCCGTCCCGATGCACAACCTGATCGGTTTCCAGCGTGTACACGTAAAACCCGGTGAAAGCATGAAAGTGAAATTCTCGGTCAAACCGGAAGATATGATGCTCTTCGAAGAGGATGGCAAACAGAAGCTCGAACCGGGCAAGTTCCGCCTGACAGTTGGCGGTTGTTCGCCCTCAAAGCGCGGACGGTCCCTAGGCGCACCGGAACCGGTGAGCATGGTATTCACCGTCAAGTAAATAGCAGGGATCTCCATGCAACCATTGACCGGGCACGAACTTGTTGCAAATATCCTGAAAGGCCGACCCGTGGACCGGATTGGCGGGTTCGGGCATTTCAGGTCATCGAGATCAAAGCCGGCATGGACCTGTTGTGGCTCGACCAGAAATTCGGGGACCGACTGTCATACATGGGAGGGATAGGCGTGGGCGATATGGGACGATATGATTTCTTCGGCAACCCTTTTGGTTCTGCCCACGACATTGGTGCAATAAGTGGCATGACAAGTGACATCTATCCACCCTTGCCTCGTTCCGTTGACCTGAGGCTTAACTTCGGAAAACGACCAGGATGGAAGGTTTGAAAATGTTGATCAAGGTTGATGTCAAAAGGGTAATACGTCGGACGGAACCCAGAGTGAT
>JAPLGV010000453.1:2189-2952 GCA_026389975.1 Chloroflexota bacterium | reverse complement strand
TCTTGGAGCCGGGCGAATCTTACAACTTCAATGAACTTTATATACCCCGCCATTTGTTTCCTTCCCGCTCGCAATTGGTGCTGGTCAGCCCGCTGATCTCCGAAGATTATGACATGCTGACTGCCTTGCGGATGAGCGGCTACCACCTGTTGGTTGTCAGTCCTGATCCGGTTTCGTTCGAAGCAGACGGGCTAGCAGAAACGCATCCCAATTTCCTGGCAAGGCGCATTGTCCAGTTGCAGCGGACTTTGGTGCTGCGACGTCTGCGCGGTGCGGGGATTCATGTAGTGGACTGGGATACTTCTCAGCCTTTCGAGAAAACCGCTAAACGCGAACTGGAGCACCGGTTGGTTTTGCCCCGTGGAATGTTGCGATGACACGTATCCTCCGTTTTGTCTGTTTGATCCTATCGGTTGGTTTGTTGGCAGCCGGGTATTTCCTCAGCGGTATGGATTGGCCCTCGGCGGGATTGCTCGTTTTTGGAATCATCTGGATCGTTGGACTGGCACTCCACTGGGACTGGATCCCGCTTGTTGGATTGTTTGCTATTTTCGGGGCGGCAGCCATCGGTCTCTTTCTTGGCCTTTCGCTTGTTTTCCTGATTTCGGCCGCCCTTTTCGCTCTCCTGGCTTGGGATCTGGCCGAGTTCCATATTCGCTTGCGACTGGCATCCCCGGAAGATGACACTACCGGGCTGGAGCGGAGTCACCTGACGCGGCTGATCGCACTCGCACTGGCTGGTGGCGGCCTGAGTGCTTTTGCA
>JAPLGV010000453.1:0-2162 GCA_026389975.1 Chloroflexota bacterium | reverse complement strand
CTTCACCTCAAACCCTCCTTTGAGTGGATGGTGATCCTTATGTTTTTTACGGTATGGGGGATTAGCCGGATGGTGGATTGGCTGTTGAAGAAAGGGTCGTGATTACTCTCAGGAACGGAGCCACCCAGGTTTTCATAAACTCGGGGTTTGGGGTGTTGGCGGGCAGTTTTAAAGCCCGCCAACACCCCAAGATCTATTTTCTAGCCGAGGTGGCATCCAGCCGCCATCGGCAGTTTCGGTGCTGCGAAGCGTCGAAGCCCCCACCTTGGCAGCGGGGGTTAGGGGGTGGGAATTACCAGGCTTTCAAACTTTGTGAAAGACCTGATCGAGCCAGGCTTCCGTCTCGCTTGGGGATTTGAAATGATACACTTTCAAGGAAGCATATTCGGCAGCGGAGACTAATGCGGAATAAGTGCGCTTGCGCCTTTGATACGTCTGAAGTGCCCACAGGAAGATCGAGTCCTTGCTGAAGAACTGCGGCCAGAGCCTTTCCTTATTCGTCCCCCACAGATTCTCTTTCGTCAACACCCGTTTCCAGGTTCGCTTCCAGAGCCGCCAGAGAATGAGCGGCAAGGGATAATTCAGCCAGACGACCGCCTCGGCCCGCGGCCAGGTCAGGTCGCGGATGATGCCGTAATTTCCGTCCACCACCCAGGCGTCGTCACGGGTGGCTTCGTCTGCACGCTGGCGCATCTCCTCGTCGGTGCAGTGTGTCCAGTTTGGACCCCAGTGCAGGGCATCCAATTCAACATACGGAAGCTGGAGCCGTCGGGCCAGTTCGCTGGCGAGCATGCTTTTGCCGGAGCCGGTGGTGCCGACTACGCAGATGCGGCGATACGGAAATGTGATCATGGTATTCATTGCTTACGATGCCGGGTGGCGTATTATAATCTGGAAGATGGCGTTCAGAAATCGTAAATCCAAAATCCTAAATCGTCAATTCAACGAGGTTCCCATGTTTGACCTACCCGATGATGAAATCCTATCCCTCTCCAAAGAGCACGTCTTCTGGACCTGGTCGGCCCAGGCCAAAGTCAACCCGATCCCGGTCAAGCACGCCGAGGGCGTCTATTTCTGGGACACGTCCGGCAAGCGCTACCTGGACTTCAACTCGATGACCATGTGCGTCAATATCGGGCACGGCAACCAGCGCGTGATCGAGGCGATGGTGAACCAGGCCCGTGAATTGCCCTACGCCGCGCCTGGCATGGCGACCAGGGTCCGGGCGATTGCCAGCAAGATGGTGGCGGATGTGACCCCCGGCGGCGTGCTGACCAAAGTCCTCTTCACCCTCGGCGGGGCGGACGCCAACGAGAACGCCGTCAAACTGGCACGCGGCTACACTGGCCGCTTCAAGGTTCTCACCCGCTACCGCTCCTACCACGGCGCGACCGCTGGGGCGATGGCTCTCACCGGCGACCCGCGCCGCGTGGCCTGGGAACCGGGTCTTATGCCGGGCGTCGTCCACTTCCTCGACCCGTACCGTTACCGCTCCACCTTCCACCGCACCAACCCCGACATTTCGGACGTGGAGTTCTGTCAGGATTACCTGAACCACCTCGAAGAGGTCATCCGCTACGAGGGTCCGGAGACGATTGCGGCGGTATTGATTGAATCTGTCACCGGGACAAACGGCATCATTATTCCCCCGGATGGGTACCTGCAGGGCGTCCGGGCCTTGTGTGACAAGTATGGTCTCGTCATGATCGCGGACGAGGTGATGAGCGGTTTTGGACGCACCGGGAAATGGTTCGCGGTGGACAACTGGGGCGTCGTCCCCGACATCATCACCATGGCGAAGGGACTCACCTCGGCCTACGCCCCGCTCGGCGCGGTGGCAATGAAACCGGAGATCGCCGCGAAATTCGATGAACATGCCTTCGAGAGCGGGCTGACCTACACCTCGCACCCGGTCTCGCTGGCCGCCGCGGTGGCCAACATCCAGGTGATGAAGGATGACAAGATAGTAGAACACGCCGCCGAGATGGGACCGGTGCTGCATAAACTGCTGGCCGACCTGGGTGAGACGCATCCTTCCGTGGGGGATGCCCGTAACATCGGCCTATTCGGCATCCTCGAATTGGTGAAGGACAGAAAGACGAAGGAACCGCTGGCTCCCTGGAACGGCTCCAGCCCCGAGATGATTGCCTTCCGCAAATATT
>JAPLGV010000299.1 GCA_026389975.1 Chloroflexota bacterium | reverse complement strand
GGATTTCCAGCCGGAGATGTTGGCGGATTTGCCGTGGGACTCTGTGCAACAATTTTTTGTCAACCATGCGAAGGAGTTGGGAAAACGCTGGTTCTTTCCAGAATAGGTCACGCTTCCCCCTTCAGGGACTTCGCAAGCGTGACCTATGGCACTTTGAAAGGGGGGTTACGTAATGCTGGTATTGGAGACGATATATTTCTCCAAATGGTCAATGACCACCTTTTGCTCATCTATGAGGGACCTGACTAGATCGCCGATGGTGACAATCCCGATCAGGCGATTGTTTTCCATAACAGGCAGGTGGCGGACATGTTTGGCGGACATTAAAGCCAGGCCCTGTTCAATCGAATTTTCCGGTTCGATAAAGATGGGCGGCGATGACATAATCTCACTGACTAGAATGTCCTTTGAACTCTTGCCTTGCAGGATAACCTTGCGGGCATAATCCCGTTCAGAAAACACACCGATCAGTGTTTTGCCGTTCACAACCAGTAACGCCCCCACGTCTTTTTCGGCCATAACTTGCAGAGCATCAAAAACGCTCGCCGCGGGGCTTATCGTCCAGACCTTACGCCCCTTGACCTTCAGAATTTGACGAATTGTTTTCATAGCGCCTCCAACTTTATACAGGGATACCTAGAGAATACGATAGAGAACCATGATTTGGAGTGGAAAAAGCGTTTGTTTGAATGCGGTAAACACGAAAGGATAACCCAATTGTAGCATCAAACCCTCATAACATGAAAGTTTCTCTGGGAATTGCCGTGGCGATGGGGTAAATAGGGGGTGTTGGGCGGGCGCCGCCCGCCCAACACCCCCACACCCGGGCGAGCGGCGGTCATGGTGGTGATCAGGGTGCTGGCGTGGGCGGTGTAACGGGCAAATCCGGTTCGTTCTTTGTTTTGATAAAGGATGAGCCAATCCAGGCTGCCAGACCGAACGTAAGCAAAATAATGGCCTGGAGGTCAATCCTTTCTGAAATGGTGTGAACGATGGAGCGGACCAGGTCCAGGCCGATTCCGGCTATGTCTGTTGGGATAGAGGGTGGAATTCCGATGAACGTGAAGGCCACGTTTAAGGCTGGCAGTGCTGAAAACCCCAAGCCGAGGGCTATCGCTCCGGAAACGAAGATGGGAATGCCCCACCAGCGCATCCAACTTTTGAGAGAACGCACGGCGAATAGCGTGACAAACAGGAGAAAGGCTAACGGCAGAAGCAGGGTTAAGGGTATCATTAGCCGTACCATGCGAAAGGTCGTTATCGGGTCTGCCCCAATGGGGCCGGTCCCGAATGAAGGAGCGCCAGGGGAAGGTGGTTTGATGATTGCGGCCTCATCCGGTAACTGTGAGGCAACCACGTTCAATTGTTCCTGTAATTGTGGGATCACGGTGGCGAGCGCATCTTCGGGAGGCTTGCACAAAACCATGCCGCCGTTGCTCGTTCCGCTGGTCATCTGCGCCATTTCTTGCTCGGTACAGGGCGGCTGAGAGTTTATCAGTTGCATTATGAGATCTGTACCAGCCGGGCCTATCAGGCGCTCTTTCAGTTTAACCAATGGAACAGTTACCCTGTCCGTCCCGCCGTTAAGATAGGCGAATATCTGATCGAGCGCACTTTCGGTTATGGTTTGCAAGTCACCTGGCGGAAGGAGAATCGTGAGAATGGCTTGCCAGTCTGCCGCGGTGAGAGTCTGCATGAAGGGCGGCATCCCGCTCCCGCCGCCGGGACCGCCCGTCCCCGATTGTGCGAGGCAGGGCGACATGAGTTGATTCTCGGTTTCTGTCGGTGGGCGTTGGTTGTTAAACAATTCGTCGTACGCCTGTTCCCCGATGGCCTGTTTTACACATGCCTGCACATCGGGAGAGGCATAGAGAAGAGTCTCCCCGGGTTGGAAGCCGCTGGCTGTTTGGTGAGAACCATATTGGTCCAGGCAAGGTTGAGCGAGTTGAAGTTCCACATCGGTCGGGCTTCGCTGGCCGCTGCCAATCGCTTCGTATGCATCTGGTCCCAGGGCAGTCGTCAGGCAGGCCTGTAATTCGGGAGAGGCACCATCAATATTGCAAGCCAGTGGATTTTGGGCACAGGGGTCAGTTAATAAGCTACTTGTTAACACCGCCCCAACAATCTCAGGCAGGCGTTCATAGATATTCTGTTCGGCCAGGGCGTTTTTATAAAGATTGGAACTGAATATCTGCTGATTGAGGGTAGTCAACAAAAGAACCAGGATTGTCGTGATCACGAACAGTATGGCAAATATCGAAGCGATAAACCTGGCAATTACGGTAAAGAACTTGCGCATTGTTTACTCCTTTCGGTCATGCAAATAACAAACGTGCCTGGTTTTATAACCCCTAACACTGAGGCAGGTTATTGAAGAGGCAGCCCATAAAGTCTCACGGGCTATTTCTCCTCGCCCGCGATTTCGACATAGTCCTGCGTGATGGTATTCTCCAGCGACCCACCCAACAGGAGGATGAGTTCCGAGGAGCAATTGGCTTTTTCTTCGGCGTCGCGGCGGCTCCAGGTGCGGCTCTTGATTTCAAGATAGTAGCCCAGGTCAGGCGTTTCGACACGGTCCAGGTTGATGAAAAACTCCTCGTTTTTGTAGCGCACCAGCCAGCGCAGGCGGTCCTTTTCAACGGCAGTTTCACTGGCCGGTTTAAAGTACTCGCGGTAGAAGCGCAGGCTGTTGGCTGCCGGGGCAAAATAGCGGATGCGGCTCAAGAGCACATCGTGGGCAAAGTCACCTTCGCGGGAGGGGCCGATGAGGGTCAACCGGCCGCGCACGCCCGTGATCTGCTCCTTATCATCTATCATCTCGTCTTCACGGTAGCGTAACCAGCCCTGGGCCGGGTCGGCAAAGGTGAAATAAATATCGTGCTGGTGGTAATGCTTCTTGAGAAGGATCTCGATCTCGGTTTTTTTGAGCGCTTTCAGCACGGGTGCCGGGTCGTTCAACTTGACCTTGACCTGAACTTCGAAGGATTCTTCTTCTGCGGAGCCGCCCAGTGCCACCAGTTTCGAGAAGACCGACTGCTCACGTGCAATCAGGAAGGTGTCAATTTTCCGGGCATACTCCTGTGCGGCGGCAGTCAATTCTTTTTCGTTGAGCGTCAGAAGCTCATGATTGTGCATCAACCATTTGCCATTTACCATTACGTCGACCACGTCGGAGGCTTTCCCGGCGTAGACCAGTTGGGAGTAGACGTTGTTGGCGTCATGACGGAAGCGTGGGGAATTATGGAGCGGGGAAATATCCACCAGGATCAGGTCGGCGCGCTTGCCTGGTTCGAGTGACCCGGTTACGGGTCCGAGGTGCAGCGCCCGCGCCCCGAGACGGGTGGCCATTTTCAGCGCAGTCGCCGCCGGGACCGCGGTCGGGTCGTTGCTGACGGTTTTCGCCACGAAGGCTGCCAGGCGCACTTCTTCGAACATGTCCAGGTCGTTATTCGAGGCCGAGCCGTCCGTCCCGATGCCCACGTTCAAGCCCAGATTCAACATCTTCTGGATGGGGGCAAAGCCGGAGGCCAGTTTCAAGTTGGAGGACGGGTTGTGGGCCACGCCCGCCCCCGCATGGAGCAGGGTGTGCATCTCGCCCTCGTCAATGTGGATGCAGTGTGCCGCCAGCACTTTGGCGTCGAACAATCCTTGTTTTTTAACATACGGAACAACCGGCATTCCGTTTTCCCGGCGCATGTTTTCCACTTCCAGGGCGGTCTCGGCGATGTGTATTTGCAGTGGCACGTCGAACTCGGCAGCCAGTTGCGCCGTGGCGCGCAGGATTTCGGGTGTGCAGGTGTAGGGTGCGTGCGGAGCCACCGACGGGGTGATCAGTGTGTGACCTTTCCAGTGTTCGATAAACTCCCGCGCCGCGGCGAGCGAATCTTCGAATGAGACTGCATCCGGCGCGGGGAACTTGAGCACACTCTGCCCGCAAACGGCGCGCAGACCCGCCTCGGCGGTGGCTTTCGCCACGTTTTCCTCGAAGAAATACATATCAGCAAAGCAGGTCACGCCGGTGCGGATGAGTTCGGCGCAGGCCAATTGGGTACCCAGCCGGACGAAGTCAGGTGAGACGAACTCGCGCTCCACCGGCCACATATACCCCTGCAACCAGACATCCAGGCGCAGGTCGTCAGCCAGGCCGCGCATCAATGTCATCGGGACGTGGGTGTGGGCGTTGACCAACCCCGGCATCAATACCTTGCCACCGCAGTCCACCACTTGCGCGGCGGGGCAGGCTTTGCGGACCTCGGCCTCGGGTCCCACGGCGAGAACGCTGTCCCCGCTGACGGCCACCGCGCCTGGTTCGTACTGGTGCATTTCCTCGTCCATGGTCAGGACGATGGCATTGATGAGAAGAAGATCGGCAGATTTGGTCATTCGCTCTCCTTACTGCTTCAAGCATAAATCTATGAACTTCCCTGTATGGAAGGGCTCGAAAATAACGGGATTTGGGTTCAGATATTTATGCAGTACTCGGTAATTCCTGCTATTCTACCTGATTAAACGTTCAGGGCGCATGCCGCTGTGCCCTCTGGATTTAATACTTCCAATTCAGGAATACGTTCAGAACTTTCAGGCTCATCTCGTAATCGGGGTTGGTGTGATCGGTCAACTCCATGTCCAGCGTGGCGATGTTGTTTTCGTTGGCCCAGTCCGTGAACGCCCCGGTGTACTTGCAGCCCGTGTCAATTGGCGGGTAGTGATAAGTGGTTACGGTAGCAACCACTTATGCCAGTCGGATTGAGTAGTCATCGGGCGGGAGGCCGCCGGGAAAGATGCCCAGCGCGGCGCTGTGGTAATTGATAATGGCATCAATAGGATGTCCCTGGATGAATGCCGTCAGCGCTTGCATCTCCAGCTCGGACCCGGGGCTGGTCCCGCCGGTAACGTATGTTTGTGTCCAACAGCTGGCGCGCGGCCAGTCTTGTTGCCAGTTGGCATCCCAGTTGCGGTTCAAGTCCACGCCGTTGGCGTTTGTCCGGCCGAGATAACTGTGTGCGCGTGCTTCACCGTCGGGGTTCAGGTCGCGTAAAATGTAAAGGGTCACGTCTGCCGGGACGATTTCGGGGTGTCCCTGGAGATAAGCGATCAGCAAGTCGGCCAGTTGGATGGTGTTGTACTCACCGCCTCCATGCATCCTGGCCACGATCAATCGTTCGGTCGGCCCCGTGCCAAAGCGATAGATCTCCAGCGGCCGGTCCTGGACGGAGTGGCCGTTTACGATTGGCCCCTTGCTGATAGGGATGGGCGTCAGTGTTTCGGTGAGGGTGGGTGTGGGGCTGACGAAGAACGCCCGTACCGAAGGGTTTGACGTAAGCAACCAGGCGGCGATGACGAGGATGCCAACCATGAAATTGAGCTCAGAAACTGACCACCAATCGTCCCAGCGATTTCGACGAAGATGCGGGGTTCACCCGGCCTCCTGTGCGCTGCGGCGCAGGCAATCCAGCGCCATGTTGACTGCCCAGCGCCGGGCGTTCCCGGGGTGGCCGCCGTAAGTTAGGTGGCGTTCAACCTCTCCGAGTGGCGTGATGAGGAAGATGTAGATGTCTTGCTTTTCACCGTCCTGGGAATAGGCGACGCCCAGCGCGGTGGACGCCTCGAACTGCTTGCGGACGGATTCCGTCTCGGCAGCCAGCGCTTCGGGTCGGACTTGGGGACTGCTTCCGTCTCGATAGGCTGGATGCCCAGTCCGTGCAAAACGCGTCAGCAGTGCGCCCTCCAGGTTGATTTCGAGACAGGCCAAGGTCCAGCCCCGCTGCGCCATGGCTTCGAGAGTGACGCCTTCCAGAGTACAGTCATCTGTGCCGAAGATGTTCTCTCCCAGGCGGGTGCGGAGGTCCTGTTCCACGGCAGCGATCATCCGGCCCGCCTCGGCTTCGGTCTCGGCTTTGGCGGCGATGCGGATGTCCACCACGCCGGAGTGGGCGGTCAAGCCGACGGTCGGGTTGGCGAGCGTTTCCAGGTCGCCGATCTGGTCGTCAATCATCCCTTCGCCAAGTCCGCTGACATGCAGCGTGCGGATTTTGAGCACTGCGTGCAGGTCGAAGTGTTTTTGCAGGTAAGGAACGATGGCGTCGGTCAATAGGGTTTCCATCTCGCGGGGTACACCGGGCAGGGAAACAACTACTTTGTTCCCGTCTCCCTGCCCCCTTCGGGGGTGCTTCGCGAAGAGAGGGGTTAGGGCTTGCCCTGAGCGAAGTCGAAGGGGTGAGGGCGAGGAAATTTCCACGATAAAGGCCGGGGCGGTGCCGACCGGATTTTCGATGACGATGGCGTCTTTGGGGATGTAGGCCTGACGCTTCTGGTTCCCGGTGGGCGTGCGCCCGTAACGGGCGATGCGAGCGGTGATCTGCTCCCAAAGTTCCGGGTGAAATTCGAGCGCCGCGCCCACGGAGTCGGCAATGGCCTGGCGGGTGGGATCGTCCACGGTGGGGCCGAGGCCGCCGGTGGTGATGACGATATCAGCGTGTTCCAACGCATGGCGGACGGCTTCGGTGATGCGTCCGGCGTTGTCGCCGATGGTCTGTGCCCGGAACAGGTCTATGCCCAGGCCGCGCAGTACCCGCGCAATGAAGCGGGTATTGGTGTCGGCGGTCTCGCCGAGCAGGAGTTCGGTGCCAATGGTGATAATCTCTGCGGTAGGCATAGGTGGATTATAAAGCAGTTGAGGCGGCTTGTTTGCCGCCCCAACCTGACAGGTTCATTCTATTCCCAGGTAGGCCTTTTGGACCGTTTCGTTGTTTTTCAGGTTGGCCGCTGTATCTTGCAGGACGATTTGTCCGGTCTGGATGACGTAGCCGCGGTGGGCAATTGAGAGCGCCATCAAGGCGTTCTGTTCCACCAGCAGGATGGTAGTGCCCTCTTTGTTGATGGCCTTGATAACGTCGAAAATTGCTTCCACCAGAACGGGGGCCAGGCCCATGGAGGGTTCGTCCATCAGGAGCAGGCGTGGGCGGGTCATCAGCGCCCGTCCTGTGGCAAGCATCTGTTGCTCGCCGCCGGAGAGTGTCCCGGCCACCTGACGCTGGCGTTCTTTCAGGCGTGGGAAGATTGTAAAGACACGCTCCAAATCTTCCTGGATGGCAGTGCGGTCGTTGCGCGTGTAAGCGCCCAGGTCGAGGTTCTCGGCCACGGTCAGGCGGGCGAAGATGCCGCGTCCTTCCGGGACCATTGCCACACCTTTTGACACAATCTGGTGCGCTTTGTATGAGTTGAGATCCTCGCCATTAAGTTGGATACTGCCGGTACGGGGTTTTTGCAGCCCGCAGATGGAGCGCAGGGTGGTCGTTTTCCCGGCTCCGTTGGAGCCAATCAGCGTGACAATTTCGCCTTGTTCAACCGTCAGCGAGATACCTTTCAGGGCGTGGATATTGCCATAGTACGTGTGGATATCTTTGACTTCCAGCATTGCCATAGGTCACCTCGCGGGTCAGGCAGGTTGTTTGGCGGCATCGTTCAGGCCGGAGGCGGCGCCGCTTCCGAGATAGGCTTCGATGACGCGCGGGTTACGTTGGATTTCGGCGGGCGTTCCTTCGGCGATCTTCGCGCCGTAATCGAGCACGGCGATCTGTTCGCTGATGCCCATTACCACGCGCATATCATGTTCGATGAGCAGGATGGTGATGCTCAGTTCATCGCGCAGACGACGGATGAAGTGCATCATATCGGTCGTCTCGTGTGGGTTCATCCCAGCGGTCGGTTCGTCCAACAGGAGCAGGCGGGGTTGGCTGGCCAGCGCGCGTGCAATTTCCAGTCTGCGTTGGGCACCATAGGGCAGGTTGCGGGCCAACTGGTCGCCCAGACTGTTCAAGCCGACGAAGTTCAGCAGTTGGCGCGCCTTTTCGAGCGCATCTTTCTCCTCTTTTATCACGCGCGGTGTGCGGATAATTGCTTCCAGCCATGAGGCGCGCAGACAGGCATGCTCACCGACCAGAATATTTTCAATGGCGCTCATGTTTGCAAACAGGCGAATGTTCTGATAGGTGCGGGAAATGCCGCGATACGTGACCTGGTCAGGCGTCAGGCCGACAAGCGATTTACCATAGAAAAGCGCCTCGCCTGCATCGGGTTCATAGAAGCCGGTGATGCAGTTATAGAAAGTTGTCTTCCCGGCGCCGTTTGGACCGATAACGCTGAAGATGGCATTTTCCTGAATCACCAAGTCTACAGAGTCGACCGCGGTCAACCCGCCGAATTGCTTGGTCAGGGCACGGGTTTCAAGTGCGATGGTCATTTCCCCCTCCCTTCATCGGGGGTCTCTATTACTCCTTTGTCTTTTTCGACCTCCATTTTTCGGCGCGCAGATGGGATCATACCGGCCGGCCGCCAGAGCATCATCACGATCAGCAAGGCGCCAAAGACCATTACGCGGTAGTCTTCCAATTGGCGCAGAACTTCCGGCAAACCTTTGAGCATCAATGCGCCTGCGATCACGCCGGGGATGTTGCCCATGCCTCCCACGATCACCACTGCCACCACGTTGATGGAGACCATCAAATTGTGGTCTTCCGGGCCGGTAAATACGTTGCGCGAAGCAAACAGCGCGCCACCCAGCCCGGCAAAAGCCGCGCCAATGGCGAAGGCCAGTAATTTTTGGGTCAGCGTATTAATGCCCATGGCTCGTGACACCGTCTCGTCTTCACGCATGGCTTCCCAGGCGCGCCCGACGCGTGAGTTTTGCAGCCGATTGGTGACGAAGATGATCAGCAGCACGGCCAGGAAAATCAGATAGACAAAATCAACCCCGCTGTTGAAGGGTTTCCCGAATAAGGTTGGGAAGCCGATGGCCTTCACCCCGCTCGGTCCGCCGGTGAAAGGCGTCAGGGCGTCGCTTTTACTCAGGATCCGGATGATTTCGCCGAAGCCGAGTGTCACGATTGCCAGGTAGTCGCCGCGCATACGCAGCACCGGTGCCCCGAGCAAAAGCCCGGTCAACGCGGCCAGAAGGACACCAATCGGCAGGGCGATCCAAAAACTCCACATCAGGTGATGCGGTTGTGGCGCGGTTAGCAAAGCCATCGTGTAGGCCCCAATTGCAAAGAAGGCCACATATCCCAGGTCAAGCAGGCCTGCCAGTCCCACTACGATGTTCAACCCCAAGCCGAGCAGCACATAGATGCCGACCGTACCGATGGTGTAGTTCCAGTAAGGTCCGGCTCGCAACGGCAACAGGAATACCAACAGAAGAAGAATCCCGTAGACAACGTAACGAGTATTCCGACTACCGCGCACCTGCTTGACAATGGACTGTTGAGAGATTTTTTCTAAAATACTGTTCCATGCCGCTCCGCTCCGGACCCGCCAACTGCCGCGCCCAACGCCGCGACTCAAAAGCCCGCCGAGAAACCCCGTCAGGGTCAGAAAAACGATGTGGACAGTTGCACCCTGGAGGGGGCTTTTTCCCACCAGGAACAGCTTAATGGCATCCGGGAGCAATTCAGACAGGTACACATTAATTCGGACGCCGCGCAGGTTGAGGGTCCCGACCAGCAACGCCAGGCCACTGACAAGCAGGCCATGTACCAGACCGGCTGTCAACCCGCCGATCAGGGCTGCTCCCCAGGGATCGTCCGTCTGGCTTTTGCTTTTGCGAGAACCATACGCTCCGGCCCACAGCCCGATCAGACCGAGGAAGATGAGCATATTGAGCATCTGAGGATTCAGGCTGAGGAAGGGCGCAGCATTCTTGTTACGAAACAGGTCGCTGAACAGGTCAGCGGCCGTGCCAGTGAAGCCGATTAAGAACAGGAAGATGGTGATAATGCCGAAAATGCCCCCGGCATTGACTGCGTGTCGAAGTTGTTTCTTCATCACACCTTCTCCTCGGTGAGTACTTCACCAATGATGCCGGTTGGACGGAAGATGAGCACCAGTACCAGGATGCCAAAGGCAATCACATCTTTGAGTTGGAAATTGATTCCCAGCCCTGCCGGACCCAGAGATTCAACTAATCCCAGGAACAGACCGCCGATCATGGCACCGGGGATATTGCCGATACCGCCCAACACGGCAGCGGTAAAGGCCTTGATGCCGGGGATGAAGCCGACAAAATGGTAGACCAGGCCGAGGTGGATACCCCACATCACGCCTGCCGCTCCGGCCAGCGCGCCGCTAATGATGAAGGTGCGGCTGATAACGCCGTCTACGTCAATGCCCATCAGCGCCGCTACCTGTTTGTTTTCGGAAACTGCCCGCATGGAACGCCCCAATCGGGTGCGCATAACGAGCAGGTATAGAGCGATCATGATTAAAGTTGAAATTACAACGGTCAACACACCCGTATAAGTCAGGATAACATTCGAACCACCAATTGGAATTCCCCAGCCTTCTCCACGCGTCAGCACAATCGGATTGGCATAGTCACGCCGTTGTGCGCCAAAGAGCAGTTGAGCGGCGTTTTCCAGAAAAATGGATGCGCCAATTGCTGAAATAAGAGGCACCAGACGGGGTGCGCCGCGCAGAGGCCGGTAGGCGATTTTTTCAAGGAAATAGCCGCTTAGTGCTGCAATGGAAACTCCCACAATGAATGCTGCGATGACCGAAAGAACTGGGTGAGCGTTTAAGAAGGTCAATTCTGGATCTGCAAGTGTGGGGGTCGGAATGCTTTTGAGCGCTTCGAAAACGAAGTAGCCCCCAAACGCGCCAATCATCATAATATCGCCGTGTGCGAAATTGATCATGCGCAGGATCCCATAGACCAGAGTGTAGCCGATGGCCACCAGCGCATAAACACTTCCCAGGATGAGACCGGCGATGGCAAAACGTGCCCAGGTATCCGGTCCGTAGGATGGATTGGCTATAAATACAACGAAAAGTCGCCAGATCAGGTATCCGGCGAGCACAACCCCAATAATGCCCTGGACGATTTTGTATGTGGTAACCCGTCGGGCGGGCGGTTTTACATTGGGCATGGCCCTTCTCCTCAAGGATGGAGTGGTCTGGAGACAAAATAGCGGGGCAAGCGAGGTGCTTGCCCCGCTATTTATTTAATTGTATAACACGAGCGCCGGAAAACAACGCACGAATTTATTTGGGGGCCTCAACCCATTGACCACCCTGGTCAATATTGAAGACCGGGCCGGAAGCCGAGCATTCGCCGGTGGCGTCGCAGGTGGCGATGCCAGAGAGACCCTGGTAATCATGGGTAGCGCGGACGGCAGCAACCAATGCAGCGCGCGGGATATACAGATTGCCATCTCCACCGAGGACAGCCACACTCTCGATGGCTACCACCAAAACGGCTGCGGCGTCGTAAGCAGTCCAGGTATAGGGGGAAAGCTTCCCGGCTGGTTGACCGTACGCGGCCAGGTAGGCAGCGTCGAACGTAGTTTTGGCATCCGAAGCGGGCGGGACGAGCGAAGTGGAATAAGCGCCTTCGCCGTTTGCGCCGGTGCGGTCAAGGAAGTCCTGTCCGAAGGTGCCGTCATCACCAAAGAAGATAACGCCCTCGAGGCCAGACTGTTTCATCTGGTTGACAACGACAACCGCCTCAGAGGTGTAACCACCGAAGAAGATGGCTTCAGGAGCTTTGGAGGCGATATCGGCCAAAACGGCGCTGTAATCCGCTTCGCCAGGAGTAACGGCCTGGAAGGCTACAACTTCAGCACCCAGTGCGGTGATTTCGGTCTGGACGACTTCCGCAAGACCCTGACCGTAAGCCTGACCATCGTGTATGATCGCCAGTTTGCGGATATTCAGTTTGTTGTATAGGTAAGTGGCAGCAAATTTGCCCTGGGCCGCATCGGTGAAGACCACGCGGTTGAAGACCGTTGAACCGCTCTGGGTCAGAGGCGGGTTGGTGGCCGACGGGGACATCATTGGAATGCCAGCAGCTTCGTAGATGGGCATGGCAGCCTGGGTCGCGCCGGAGAAAATGTGACCGGCGATAGCGACAACCTGCGGGTCTGCAACGAATTTGTTGGCAACGGAGGCGCCGCCTTCGGCATTACCACCGTCATCTTCGGCGACCAGTTCGAACGAAAAGCCCTGGAACTTGCCGGCATCTGAGACGGCGATCTTGGCGGCCTGGGAAATATCCTGGCCGAAGGACGCGTTGTCACCGGTCATGGGCGCGCCCATACCGATTTTGATGGTCTGGCCGGGTTTGATTACGGCGCAACCGACTGCATCGGTGGAGCAAATTGCGGGGGCAGTCGTCTTGGCGGGGCCGCAGGCGGCCAGAATCATGCTGGCGGCCATCAGTACAGAAAGGGTAAAGTATAAACGTTTCATGGGTTTCTCCTCCAGAGAATTGGCTAGTTTGAACAGTATGCACAATGTAAGCTGACCAGGCTTGCGCGAGTTTCTAAACCACCTCCTTCAGATAATATTCGAAACCTACTGCTTCTTGCATAAATATCTGAACTTTGAACGATCAAAATACGGGTAATTACAGCAATTTGAGTTCACATCTTTGCGCAGTACCCTGTAAGCAGTGGGAACATAATCCTCTCGTCACCGTTCCTGAAACAACCACATTACTGGGTGTGTGGGTTAATTGGTTTGGCAAGCGCCTCCTCTACCAAAAAGACCGCCCGGGGGTTGGACGGTCTTTTTGCTTTTTTCTCTAAGCAGATGCTTTCGGATTACTAAGGCATCCTTCTCCGGCCAACCATAGCAGAATTCTCTCCCATATACATAATACAGGAGTAATACCACAGGCTGGTAATAATCAGATTCTGGCAGGTAAT
>JAPLGV010000137.1 GCA_026389975.1 Chloroflexota bacterium | reverse complement strand
TTCTTACTTTAGAATCAGACGAGTGCGTTCGATGCGCGTGGTTTCGAATTGAAACCCTAGGGCATCCAGCACTTCCTCGGGACGGCCGGTGGCACCTTCGCGAGCGGCCAAGCGCATGTGGAGGCGGAGCGACTCGGATCCATCAGCGGGCAGCAGTTCGAGCGACTCGATCAAAGACCGCAGGTCGTAAGTTTTTCCGCGCCGTTCACGAGAGAGGGAGGCAGCCCCCAGCAGGGCGGATATGCCTTTCACCAGACCGGGGGTGTCACCCGGGTCCAGCGAAGTAGTCCCGGTTCCAGCGGGGTAGTCCCGGTTCCCGCGAGGTAGTCCCGGTTCCCGCACGGGGGACGGGGCACGGGGCAGGGTGACTTCGTACTCGGCCGAGACAACCTGCGTCTGGAGTGCCGGACTGTGTTCGTCCACAATTTCCACGGAAGAGATGACCAGTCCCGGCGGCGTAGCGGGTTGCAAGATTTCGTGGTAGTCCCGGTGCCAGAACGGGGCTTTGTAGGGGCGATCCAACGGGTCGCCCGGTTCATTAATCCACATATCCACGATCTCTGCGCGCCCGATGAATCCCAGCGGCAAAGCCGAGGCCAGCTGGATCTTCGGGCCGGGGTGGAAGCCCTGTGTATACGATAACGGCAGCCCGGCGCGGCGGACGGTCCGCTCCCAGATGCTTTGCAAATCCAGATGACCGGTGTAGCGTAATGCGCCAGATTTCGAGAAGGTGATGCGCAGTCTCATTTACTGCTTCTTTCATAAATAGGTGAACTTTGTCCCGCGCTGGAACCGGGACTACCACGAACGATCAAAATACAGGGACCTTCGGCAGTGACAGTTTCGATTCAAAAATTTGCGCAGTACCCTGTGGTTCACATCTTTGCGCAGTTCCCTGTAGTCCGTTTTCGTAGATAGGGAAAGATCCTAGCGCCGAGGATGCTGAAGCCAACCGTGACCAGCATGCCTGCCGGCCCAAAGACCAGACCCATACCGGCTCCGGCCGTGGAAGCCAGCCGCAGGTAGAGGATGATCAGCGCGGCAATGACGCCCGAAGCGATGGCGGTGGCGAGACCGTGGAAGGGTCGCATCAAGCGCGCCAACATCCCGACAACCAGGGAGGTGACGCATAAGATGACCAGCATGGTCCACGGACCGGTCGGGATAAGCATGCTCAGGACGGCATTGAACATGAGCATGCCCATAAAGATGAGGCATCCGCCTGGGATGCCGACAAGAATATTGTAGAAGAGCCCGCGTAGTTTCATGGGCTAAGCGCCTCCCGCAGCGATTTTTTCCTGCCAGCGGGTGACTTGACTTCCGGACATTTCCAGTAAATGCCGGGAAGCTCGCGTCGCGTTGCAGCGAATGTTGGCAGGATGCCGCAGGCATAACAACCCTCGCGGCAGTCCAGGCGGATATCGCCTTCCAGCGAACGGCGGTAATCAGCATACAGGTATTTCTTGCGGACTGCAGCGGAGATATGCTCCCAGGGGAAAACCTCGTCGGCGCGGCGCGGGCGGTGGGTGTAGAAGGCCGGGTCGAGTTTTTGGGTGGCAAACGCCGAGGTCCAGGCCTCGAACCGGCGCTGGTCCTGCCAGGCGTCGAACTTTGTCCCGTTCTTCCAGGCGGCGTATACCACTTCGGCCATGCGTCGGTCGCCGCGCGAGAGCCAGGCTTCCAGGAGAGTGTCTTCGGGCGACGTCCACGAAAGCTTGAAAGCCGAGCCGCGCAATGCGTGCATCAGCAGTTCCTGCTTGGCCTTGATCTGCCCGGCGGTGTCCACCGAGACCCACTGGAACGGCGTGTGCGGCTTTGGGATGAAGGTGCTCACCCCGGCGTGAACCCTGGCCTTGCCGCCCAGCGCCTGGCGCCCTTCGGCCAGCACGCGCTTGCACAGGTCGGCGATGGCCTGCACGTCTTCGAGCGTCTCGGACGGGTGGCCGATCATGAAGTAGAGTTTGATGTTCGTCCAGCCGCGGGCGTAGATTTCGCGGGCGGTCTCGAGCAGTTGCTCATCGGTGATGAACTTGTTGATGATGCGCCGCATGCGTTCGGTGGCGGCCTCGGGGGCGAGGGTGAACCCGCCGGAGCGCCGGTCTTTCAGTTTTTCCATCAGCGCCACCGAGACGGTGTCAATGCGCAGGGAGGGCAGGGAGACGGTCAGATGTTTATTGGCGAACTTTTCCCCGATCCTGGTGACCAGTTCGAGGATGTCGGTGTAATCGGAGGATGACAGGGACAGGAGCGCCAACTCTTCGGCCCCGGTGGCGTTGACAGCATCTTCCGCCGCCTGAACGATCTCTTCCACGCTGCGTTCGCGGACCGGGCGCGTGATCATGCCCGCCTGGCAGAAGCGACACCCGCGCGTGCAGCCGCGCATCACTTCCACCGAGACGCGGTTGTGGACCACGTCAATGTTCGGGACGAGGAAGCGGGTGGTGGGCGGCGGGAGTTTTGCCAGCATGCGCTTGACGACGGTCTTTGGCGCTTCGGGAACGGTGGGTGTGATGGCGGCGATGGTTCCGTCATCAAGGTAGGTCACATCGTAGAAACGCGGCACGTACACGCCGGGGATTTTGGCGAGTTGGCG
>JAPLGV010000004.1 GCA_026389975.1 Chloroflexota bacterium | reverse complement strand
GGAAAATGGTGGACCCGATCCTCCAGGGCTGGGAAGAGCATAACGACCCGCCCCTCACTGTTTATCCGGTTGGCAGTTGGGGGCCCGGCGAAGCGGACCAGTTGCTCGCTCGTGACGATCGCCGCTGGCGATTGGGCTGCATAGACGAGAAAGAGTAACTTCTCAAAAAAGTGGGGTATGGGGGTTCGCAAGCGGGCTTCGCCCGCTTGCGAACCCCCATCTTCCCCCCAATTATTGAGAAGTCGCCATGAACTCTGTTCACCACCAAGCATGAAAATGTGCTATAAAGGGCGCACTCGGCTGGCACAGAGGTCGTTTTGTAACTGGTGCCATGAGCCTGATGAGAAGTCTGACCCGGATGTCTGTAGGCACCGCCGATTGTTGCCACCGTCAGGTGAGCACGTAGATCAGATTCTGATCTTTGGACATCCACGCTAGCCGGGAATACAGCCCAGGAGAGATTGGAATGGATATAGTTCACAGCCATTGTGCCGGTTTGGATGTACACAAGAAGACCGTCGTGGCCGCCATCATAGTTCCGGATCCCAAAGGGGGATTGCACAAGGAGACGCGCTCTTTTGGAACAATGACGATTGAGCTGTTGGCGTTGTCGGATTGGTTGATGGAGCATGGTGTCACGCATGTGGCCATGGAGAGCACCGGCGAATATTGGAAACCGGTCTTCAATATTCTGGAGAACAACTTTGAAGTACTGTTGGTCAACGCCCAGCACATCAAAGCAGTCCCGGGGCGCAAGACAGATGTCAAGGATTCGGAGTGGATTGCCGAACTCTTGCGGCATGGCCTGCTCAGAGCCAGCTTTGTTCCACCGCTCGGGCAGCGCGAGTTGCGCGAACTCACCCGCTATCGGAGCACCTTTGTGAAGGAGCGCGCCACCTTGGTCAATCGGCTTCAGAAAGTTCTGGAAAGCGCCAATATCAAACTGGCCAGTGTGGCAACGGATGTGATGGGTGTGTCGGGACGCGCCATGCTGGAAGCGCTGATTGAAGGCAACGCCAGCCCAGAAGAGATGGCTGAACTGGCCAAAGGGCGCCTGCGCGAGAAACGCGAACTGCTGGCGAAAGCGCTTCAAGGTCGAGTGAAGTCCCATCATCGCTTCGTTTTGACCGAATTGTTGTGTCAGATTGACGGGTTGAATGAGACGGTTGTCCGCTTTGATGAACAGATCCAGGAATATTGTCGCCCTTTTGAAGAGGTGGTGGAATTGCTGGATACCATCCCTGGAGTGGCCCGCGAAACCGCCGAAATCATTGTGGCTGAGATTGGCACGGATATGAGCCGTTTCCCCTCCGCTGACCATCTTGCTTCTTGGGCCGGAGTAGCCTCTGGGAATAACGAAAGCGCTGGCAAACGCCGAACAGGTAAAACCACCCAAGGCAATCATGCTTTGGGGGTCGCTTTGAATCATGCGGCCAATGCAGCTTCTCATACCAAGAACACCTATTTATCCGCTCAATATCATCGCCTGGCCAGCCGGAGAGGCAAAAAGAGATCCATTGTAGCCTTGGAACATTCGATCCTGATTATCGCCTACCATATCATCCAACGTAAGGAGCCTTATCGTGAACTCGGCGGTGATTACTTTGACAGGCGTCGCCCTGAAGCGACGACTCAACGGCTCGTGAAACGGTTGGAGCACCTTGGTTTTCAGGTTTCACTCCAGCAAATGCCTGCATCGGTCGCCATCTAGTTTATTTTCAGATCAGATGCGAAAAAAAGCTATTTGAATAGCAGATTCCAGAAGAACACCTGGATGCAATAACGATCCCAGGTGTGATGGGAAGGGTTTTCCAAAATGTGGAGACAAGTGGCATGACCATCCGGGCAGTTTTCTTCGATATGGGTGGCACGATTGAAACCTATGGATGGACTCCTGAATTACGCATCCAGGAGACCGCTGGCATCCGGCAGCGCCTTGAGGATGCCGGGATTGTTTTGGGTTTAACGGACAAGCAATTATATGAAATCATTTCCGCCGGGCTTGACGCATATCATCAGGTG
>JAPLGV010000344.1 GCA_026389975.1 Chloroflexota bacterium | reverse complement strand
TAAACGCTCGTGGAGGCCTGAACCTACTAATGTTGCAAAATTAGGGGATGAGCTGTGGGTAGAGGTGATATGCCAAACGAACTCGGATATAGCTGGTTCTCCCCGAAATAGTTTTTGGACTAGCGTCATGCGTTTAGTATCGGAGGTAGAGCACTGGATGAGCTATGGGGCTTACTGCTTACCGAACTCAACCAAACTCCGAATGCCGATACTCCATAGCATGGCAGTCGGACTCCGGGAGATGAGTTTCGGGGTCGAAAGGGAAACAGCCCAGATCATCGGCTAAGGTCCCCAAATCCAAGCTAAGTGGGAAACGAGGTGAGGTTACTTGAACAACCAGGAGGTTGGCTCAGAAGCAGCCACCCTTTAAAGAGTGCGTAATAGCTCACTGGTCTAGTGACCTTGCGCGGAAAACTTAACGGGGCTAAGCTTGGTACCGAAGCCATGGGACTTGCGCAAGCAAGTCGGTAGGGGAGCGTTCCGCCAGCAGTGAAGGTTGACCGTAAGGACAGCTGGAGCGGGCGGAAGTGAGAATGCAGGCATGAGTAGCGTACAAACACGTGAGAACCGTGTTCGCCGTAAATCTAAGGTTTCCGACGCCAGGTCATTCCGCGTCGGGTTAGTCGGGTCCTTAGCCGAGGCCGAAAGGCGTAGGTGATGGACATCCGGTCAACATTCCGGAACCGTCTGGAAGGAGCGATGAGGGGACGCAACGAGGTAGGCCAGCCAGTGATTGGTAGTGCTGGTGCGATCCGTTTAGGTGTTGAGGCTTGTAGGAAAATCCGCAAGCCGAGCTGAGACGATAGCGAGTCCTTGAGGCATAAGTGGTTGAGCCTTGTTGCCGAGAAAAGCCTCTAAGCATTGATTTCCAGATGCCCGTACCGCAATCCGACACCGGTAGATGGGTAGAGTATACCAAGGCGAACGGGAGAACCTTCGTTAAGGAACTAGGCAATTTAACCCCGTAACTTCGGGATAAGGGGTACCTGGCGACAGGTCGCAGTGAAATGGCTCTAGTGACTGGTTAACAAAACCACAGGTCTCTGCTAAGCCGTAAGGCGATGTATAGGGGCTGACGCGTGCCCAGTGCCGGAAGGTTAAAGGGAGAGGTTAGACGCAAGTCGAAGCTTTGAACTGAAGCCCCGGTGAACGGCGGCCGTAACTATAACGGTCCTAAGGTAGCGAAATTCCTTGTCGGGTAAGTTCCGACCCGCACGAACCGCGTAACAACTAGAGTAGTGTCTCAACGAGGGACCCGGTGAAATTGAAATGGCTGTGAAGATGCGGCCTACCCGCAGAAGGACAAAAAGACCCCGTGGAGCTTTACTGTATCTTGGCATTGAGTTTGGGTGTGATCTGTGTAGCATAGGTGGGAGGCTTTGAAGCTGGGGCGCTAGCCTCGGTGGAGCCATCGGTGAAATACCACCCTGATTACATTTAGACCCTAACCCCGCACCGTCATCCGGGCGGGGGACCGTGCCAGGTGGGCAGTTTGACTGGGGCGGTCGCCTCCTAAAAGGTAACGGAGGCGCCCAAAGGTTCCCTCAGGGTGAATGGAAACCACCCAAAGAGTGTAAAGGCATAAGGGAGCTTGACTGCAAGACCAACGCGTCGAGCAGAGTCGAAAGACGGGCTTAGTGATCCCACGGATCCGAGTGGAAGGGCCGTGGCTACCGGATAAAAGCTACCCCGGGGATAACAGGCTGGTGAGATCCAAGAGTTCACATCGACGATCTCGCTCGGCACCTCGATGTCGGCTCATCGCATCCTGGGGCTGTACAAGGTCCCAAGGGTCGGGCTGTTCGCCCGTTAAAGCGGTACGCGAGCTGGGTTCAGACCGTCGTGAGACAGGTCGGTCTCTATCCACTGTGGGCGTAATGGATTTGAAGGGAGCTGCTCCTAGTACGAGAGGACCGGAGTGGACAGACCTCTGGTGTGCCAGTTGTCGTGCCAACGGCATTGCTGGGTAGCTACGTCTGGCAAAGATAACCGCTGAAAGCATCTAAGTGGGAAACTTGCCCTAAGATTAGATCCCTGTATCCTTAATGGAGTAAGACCGCAGGTAGACTACCTGCTTGATAGGCGGTGTGTGTAAGCACAGTAATGTGTTGAGCTAAACCGTACTAATGGTCGAGGGCTTATTTGCGTGGTGCGGAGAACTTGATATTGTTCCTACATCAACAACAATAACTATTCAGCTACAAGTTAGAGAATAAGTCTCTTTGGTGATTTGAGCGACGAGGGTACACCCGGTCCCATCCCGAACCCGGAAGTTAAGCTCGTCAGCGCCGATGGTACTTGGTGGGTAACTGCCTGGGAGAGTAGGTCATTGCCAAAGAGACTTTTCTCTTCTCATCAGTTCTTTCATAAGGTATAATTCATTCGTTCACAGACCAGCCCGTGTCGATTGCCGTTTTGATCGTTTTCTCTGGCAATCAAGGAGTGTGTGCAGCGCGAAATTCTTGATGATAGGTTAGTACTTATCCAAGTATTAAACGCCCTCGGCTGTGACTGTGATAAGCCGAGTTTTTGTTTATTCCTCCAAATGGAAGGAGGTGAGGCAGTTGACGGTCGTAAATTTACGCAACAATGAATCTCAAGATCAATTGCTCAAGCGGTTCCGCAAAAAGATTGTAAAGAACGGTGTCTTGAGCACGGTGCGCCGCAAGCGCTGGTTTGTGTCCAAGAGTGAGCAACGACGTATGGATCAAAAAAAGGCTATTCGGCGTTACAAGCGGCGTGCTTATAAGGATTTTGAGTAAACCAGCGAAACGGGACTGGAGGCTTTATGGCAAATGAAGATAAGATTCAGGTTGAGGGGCTGGTAATCGAGGCATTACCCGGGACTCAGTTCCGGGTCCGACTCGATAACGGGCATGAGGTTTTGGCCTATCTTTCGGGCAAGATGCGCAAGTATTACATCCGTATCCTGCTCGGGGATCATGTTAAGGTTGAGATGTCCCCCTACGATTTGACCCGCGGACGTATCACCTATCGCCAGAAGAAGTCCGGCGGAGAACCTGAGGTGGTTGAATAACCGGTTCCGTCTGCACTAATAGAAAAGGACAGCCCCTGCAACTAACTGCAGGGGCTGTGTGTTGTGCGCCTAATAGGCCGTTTTTACGGCAGAGATTTGAAGGAATTTAACACTTTCATGTAGTTTGCGCGTTCGTAGGCGGCCGGTTCTTTAACCGACTTCTGGCTCAGGCTGCCTTTCATTTGCTTGATGGACTCGTAATCGTGACCGGTCATCCACTTTTCCAAGTCAGACAGGATGACGGGGACGCGGCCGATTCCTTTTGCAAGCAGTTCCGAGGTCGTCATTGCCACACTGGCACCGGCCATGCTGGCTTTAATTACATCTTCAGCCGTGTGGATGCCGCTGGTGAGTGCCAGGTCGGCGTTGATGTGTCCGTAGAGAATGGCGATCCAGCGCAAGGGCAGGCGTAGTTCGTTCGAGGTGCTTAAAACCAGGTTCGGGGCGACTTCCAGGGTTTCCAGGTCGAGATCGGGCTGGTAGAAACGGTTGAAGAGCACAAGACCATTTGCTCCGGCTTCGACCAGCCGTTTGGCGATGTTAGGGATGGCGGTAAAGAACGGGCTGAGTTTAACAGCGAGGGGAATTTTGATGCTATTGCGCACATCGTGGACAAGAGTGATGTAGTTCTCTTCAATCTGGGTGGCAGTCAGCGCCGGGTCGGTGGGGAGGAAATAGAGATTGAGTTCCAGAGCATCTGCACCTGCATCTTCAATTTTTTTGGCATATTTGATCCAGCCACCAGTGGAGACGCCATTCAGGCTGCCGATAACGGGGATATTGACTGCCTGCTTGATTTTCTTGAGTGTTTCAATATAGGCATCTGCTTTGAGAGTGTAAGTTCCACTCTGGGGATAGAATGAGTCAATTTCAGCAGAAGATTCTGAACCATAAAACAGGAAATGGTCCAACTCAAGGCTTTCGTGGATGACTTGTTCTTCAAAAAGTGAGTACATCACTATCGCCGCAATCCCGGCCTCTTCCAGTTTTTTGACGGTTTCCACTTTTTCCGACAGTGGCGAGGCAGAAGCTACCAGTGGGTTCTTGAGTTTGAGACCAAGATAGGTCGTTGAAAGGTCCACCATTATTTCTCCTTTGCTTAGTTCTTTTTCAAAATGGGACAGAGTGAAACTCTGTCCCATTTTGAACACGTTATTTCTGTTCTGATGTTTCACCGAAGTGCATGGCAGCCAGCTGGGAATAGAAGTTCCAGCGGGCTTTGGCGTCTTGGCTGGACAGTTTAAGCAGAGTCTCAGCACGCGCTTCGTCACTCTGGGTCAACATGCGGAAGCGGGTCTCGTTGTACATATATTGCTCCACCGGCACAGTCGGCTCTTTGCAATCAATCTGCAGCGGATTCTTGCCTTCTGCAGCCAGGCGCGGATCGTAGCGATAGAGCGGCCAGAGACCGGACTGGACGGCCAGTTTCTGCTGTTCGAGGCCTTTAGCCATGTCAATGCCGTGGGCGATGCAGTGGCTGTAAGCGATAATGATGGATGGGCCGTTGTAGGCCTCGGCTTCGATGAAGGCTTTCAGCGTGTGCTGGTCACTGTAACCCATGGCGACGCGCGCCACATAGACATAGCCGTAAGCAATGGCCATCAGGCCCAGGTCTTTCTTTGAAAGGCCCTTGCCTGATGCTGCAAAACGGGCCACAGCGCCGCGCGGCGTGGCCTTGGATGCCTGACCGCCTGTATTCGAGTAGACCTCCGTGTCGAGCACCAGTAAATTGACGTTGCGGCCGGTGGACAGAACATGGTCGAGACCGCCGTAACCAATGTCATAAGCCCAACCATCGCCACCAATAATCCAGACCGACTTCTTGGCGAACGAGTCAGCGACGGCAGCCAGGTTCTTGGCCTGCGGGTTCTTGGAGTGGGCAAGTTTCTGCTTGAGGGCTTCGACGCGCTCGCGTTGCTGCTTGATGCCCAGGTCGGTGGTCTGGTCGGCTTTGAGCAGGCTGTCCACGAGGTTCTGGCCGAGTTCGTTGACGAAGGTCGGCAGGATATCGCTGGCATATTCGAGTTGCTTGTCTAGCGTAAGGCGGAAGCCCAGGCCGAATTCAGCATTGTCTTCGAACAGCGAGTTGGACCAGGCCGGGCCGCGTCCGTCTTTGTTGAATGTGTAGGGTGTCGTCGGCAGGTTGCCGCCATAGATGGAGGTACAACCTGTGGCATTGGCGATAATGGCGCGGTCGCCAAACAACTGCGACATCAGTTTTATATAAGGCGTTTCACCGCAACCTGCGCACGCCCCTGAGAACTCGAAGAGCGGTTCGAGCAGTTGCGAGTTTTTGATGGTACCGAGGTTAATGGCTGTGCGGTCAGTTTCAGGCAGGGACAGGAAGAACTCCCAGTTTGGAACTTCGGTTTCGCGCAGTGGCGGCTGTGGAGCCATGTTGATGGATTTGCGGGCCGGGTTGGTCTTATCCTTGGCCGGGCAGGCTTCCACGCACAACGTGCAGCCGGTGCAATCCTCAGGCGCCACCTGGACGGTATAGGCCATGCCAGGGAATTCCTTGAACTTGGAGTCCATGGACTTGAAGGTCTTCGGGGCCTTCTCGAGGAATTTCTTATCGTATACCTTGTGCCGGATTACGGCATGCGGGCACACAAAGACGCACTTGCCGCACTGGATGCACAGGTCGGGTTCCCAGACCGGGATTTCCAGGGCGATATTGCGCTTCTCCCACTTGGTCGTGCCGGTGGGGAAGGTGCCATCCACGGGCATGGCAGACACCGGGATGGTATCGCCTTCGAAGGCGATCATAGGACCGAGCACGTCGCGCACAAAGGCTGGCGCATCTGCCGGGACCGGGGCGCGGCGGGTGAAAGTGCTGGTTACTTTACCGGGCACTTTGACCTGGTGCAGGTTGACCAGAGTCTGATCCACTGCCGCGTAGTTCTTCAGGACGACGGCTTCGCCGCGTTTGCCATAGGTCTTCTGGATGGCTTTCTTAATCTGCTCGATGGCTTCGTCGCGCGGCAGGATGCCGGAAATGGCGAAGAAGCAGGTCTGCATGATGGTATTGACGCGGCTGCCCATACCGGTCTTTTCGGCTACATCATAGGCGTTGATAGTGTAGAACCTGAGTTTCTTCTCGATGATGTCTTTCTGAACTTCTTGCGGCAGCTTATCCCAGATTTCCTCCGGCCCATGCAGACTGTTCACAAGAAAAACCGCGCCAGGCTGGGCGTACTTGGTGAAGTCAAAGCGCTCCAGGAAGCTGAACTGGTGGCAGGCGACGAAGTTGGCGGTGTTGGGGGTGATCAGGTATGGGGCCTGGATCGGTTTGGGGCCAAAGCGCAGGTGTGAGACCGTCAAAGTGCCGGCCTTTTTGGAGTCGTAGTAGAAATAGCCCTGGGCGTTGTTGTTAGTCTCTTCGCCGATGATTTTGATCGAGTTCTTGTTTGCGCCGACAGTACCATCCGAACCCAGACCGAAGAAGAGGCAGCGCACGGTCTCAGGATGCTCAACTGAGAAATTCGGGTCGTAATCCAGGCTGGAGTGGGTCACGTCTTCGTTGATACCGACCACGAAATGATTTTTTGGGTCGGCTTTCTTGAGTTCGTCGAAGACGGCCTTGACCATGGCGGGGGTAAATTCTTTTGATGACAGCCCATAGCGTCCGCCAATAACCTTAATACCCTGACATCCATTCTCGAACAGGGTGCTGGTTACATCCAGATAGAGCGGTTCGCCAGATGCGCCGGGTTCCTTGGTGCGGTCGAGCACGGCAATGGATTTGACGGTCTTGGGCAGGGACTTGAGAAAAGCAGTTGTGTCGAACGGGCGGTACAGGCGCACGCGGATGACACCTACTTTTTCACCCCTCTCGACCAGATAATGCACGGTTGCTTCGGCGGTCTCGCCGCCGGAGGCCATAATGATTACCACGCGCTCAGCATCCGGAGCACCTGCATAATCGAACAGGTGATAGGCACGGCCGGTCAGCTTGGCGAACTTGTCCATCGCTTTCTGGACGATGCCAGGGACTTTGATGTAGAACGGGTTGATGGTCTCGCGCGCCTGGAAGAACACATCCGGGTTCTGAGCGGAACCGCGCAGTACTGGATGATTGGGCGAAAGGGCGCGGGCGCGGTGGGCGCGGACGAGCTCATCGTCAATCATTGCCCGCAAGTCGTCATCATTCAACTGCTCGATTTTATCCACTTCGTGCGAAGTGCGGAAGCCATCGAAGAAGTGCAGGAACGGCACACGCGCTTCCAGCGTGGCGGCCTGGGCAATCAATGCCATATCGTGCGCTTCCTGTACCGATCCGGAGGGAAGCATCGCCCAGCCGGTCTGACGGACGGCCATCACGTCGGAGTGGTCGCCGAAGATCGAGAGGGCATGGGTTGCTACCGTCCGGGCCGACACGTGGAAAACAGTGCTGGTTAATTCCCCGGCGATCTTGAACATATTAGGGATCATCAGCAGTAAACCCTGGCTGGCTGTGAAAGTGGTGGTCAGTGCACCGGTCTGGAGTGCTCCGTGGACTGCGCCGGAGGCACCGCCTTCGGATTGCATCTCTATTACCAGCGGGACGGTTCCCCAGATGTTCTTGCGCTTAATCGCCGACCAGTCATCGGCAAACTCCCCCATATTGGAAGAGGGTGTAATCGGATAGATTGCGCAGATTTCATTGGTGCGATAGGCGATTGAAGCGGTGGCTTCATTCCCATCAATCGTAACCTTTTGGCGTTCCATATAACTTTACTCCTTCAAATAGGATAACACAGGCAATTCTGTGTATGTCTGATGTACCAATATATGAGTGTATTCCCCCCGGTTTACCAGCGATAGTTATTTTATACACAAATACTACTGCGACTTGTCACCAAAAAAACGGCTCTATTTTTGCTTTTCCAGGTGCTCGCGTGCCAGGAGGAACGCAGCCAGCGACTTCGCATCCGGGATTTCGCCGCGTTCACACATTGCCAGCGCCTCGGCTAACGGGACGCGCTCGACGGAAAGGAACTCGTCGGCGTCGGCCTCCAATGGGTCGTAACGCAAGTCGGTCGCCAGGTAGACGTACATGTATTCGGTGGAGTAACCGGGGGCCAGATAGAATCCGCCCAGGAGTTCCAATTTCCCCGCGGCCATGCCCGTCTCTTCCCGGACCTCGCGCTGGGCGCACGCCTCCGGGTCTTCGCCATCGTCGAGGGTCCCGGCGGGCAGTTCCAGGAGATCCAGTCCCGCTGCGTGCCGGTACTGGCGGACGAAAAGCAGGTTCCCCTCGTCGTCCACCGGTACGATGACTACCGAACCAATATGTTCCACGATGTCGAACCTGGTCTCACGACCATCTGGCAGGCGCAGTGTATCGCGGCGGACGGTGAAGGCGCGCCCTGGATAGACAATTTCAGATCTCAGCAATTCGAATGCCATTCGGTCTCCAAAAAAAACACCCAGGCGGGATCTGCCTGGGTGCATGGTGTTGCCGCAATTCTACGGAATGTTTAGAGTCTCGTTGATTTGCAGCGTATAAGGTGATATCAGGCTGTTTGCTGCGATAATTTGCGTAGGGTCAATGTCGCCATAGTAGCAGGCCACTTTGTAGATGGTATCCTCAGTAGATGAGACAGTAAATGTGCCGGGATGAGGAAGCAGAGAGCGTTCGCCTACGAAGGGATTGCCAGTTTGTGGAATGCTTAAAACAGTACCGGGTTGCAAGAGTTCTGCACTGGTCAGGCCGTTCAGGGTTAACAGTTCAGCCTGGTTAATGTTGAAGCGGCGGGCAATGCAATAAGGGAACTCGCCTGGCATGAGAGTGTAAGTTGCGGGAATCCCGGGTGTGGAACTTGGCACAATGACAACCGGCGTGATTCCGGCTTCCGGTGTGGAAGCAGCTCCGGTCGGCGGTACCAGTGTGAAGGTATTGGGGGTGCCAACCAGCGTGGAGGTGGGGAGGCTACCACCAGGAGTAATCGCCTGAGACATGGCTGTCATCGTCTGTATCATTTGTGTGGTACCGATCATTTGTACTTGGCTCAAAATGCCTGGCTGGATGGTCCCGGTCGGTGTAGCCAGGGATGTCGAAGCGGCGCGCTGACAGGCAACGAGCAACAGCATGGCTGCCAGACCAAGTATGAAAATCAACGATATTTTCTTGACCATGGTTTCCTCCTTAAGAACGGTCTTCCTTTTATTGAATTCTAGGGTGATACTAGCACAACCTTTCTATATCGTCAAGCGGTGGGTTGACAGCGGTGGGTTGCGGGGAGTGGCTAAAACGTGGGCTAAAAAGCATCACCACGGCTCCCTGCTGGATGACAAGAACAAGAAGTTCGCAGAATAAAAACGAAGGTAAACCTCCGTGCTCTCCTCGGGCACCTGCGTCCGGGGCAGCTGTGTGGGCTCTGAGGTCAAGATAGTGGTTAGCTCACAAAATTAGCCACTCCCAGGTTGCGCTGCGTGACCGCATAATGGCTATTTTTCAAG
>JAPLGV010000228.1 GCA_026389975.1 Chloroflexota bacterium | reverse complement strand
GACGACCAGGTGTTTGCCAGCACACTGACCCCAGCACTGACCACCGTCCGCGCTCCAACCGAACAGGTTGGCAAACAGGCCGTGCGGCAGCTTGTGCGCATCATCCAGGGCGAGGAAGTTGAATCGCGCCTGGTCTTATCCACTGAACTGACCATCCGCCAGTCGTGCGGATGTCATGCCTGATTTAAGCAGGAGGTGCCCAACGAATCTAAAATTCTCATCAAGCGGGGAACTGGTGCCGTGATTGGCTACCGAATATTCCTGGAGCGCTGACAATACTACTCTGGCTTTCAAGGTTCGCGAGAGTCACTGCCCGGTTTATCCAACCTGGATGGCCAGATGAGGTAAAATTATTGCATGTTTGATTTAGAAAATTACAGTTGTTAACACGTCGGGGAAACCTCGTCGAGGATCTTCATCCATTCCCGATGAATTTGAAAGTTTCTCCGGCAGAGCGGATCGGAAGGATGCGCATGAATCTCACAGGCCTCTGGCGTTTCTGTACCGAAGACAATTACGACTTCGCCCAACCCGGTTACGATGATTCTGTCTGGAAAACGATGTCCATCCCAGCCAATTGGTTCCTCGGTGGGCTTGACCATCACGGTGTCGTCTGGTTCCGCTATGGATTCCGCCACCGCACGCGCGGGGAGTTTACCGCCATCCATTTCGACGGCGTGGATTATTTCGCCGATGTGTACCTCAACGGTGAGCACCTTGGGCATCATACCGGCTATTTCGATCCTTTCGCCTTCGATGTGACCGAAACACTCCGCTCCGGGAAAAACATTCTGGCCGTGCGCGTCGAGAGCCCTTACGAAACACCCGGACCAGATGGCTGGCATTTGCGCAAGCGCCTCATCAAGGGCGTGCTTAACCACCATGACTGCCGTCCCGGCGGCGGGTGGGAACCGGTCGGCCAATCCTATAACACCGGCGGAATCTGGAACCGCGTCTATCTCGAGCAGCACGGGGCAGTGACGATTGACCGTCTGCTCCTGCGCGCGGACATGGACTCGCAGCCTCCCGCACTTCACGCCAAACTCACCGTGCGCAACCGGACCCGGGAACGGCGCGTCCAGCTTGAGGTCCGCTGCGCCCCGGAGAATTTCAAAGGCAAGGCACTGGCTGCCAGGTTCACGCTGGAGCTGCCGGAAGGCGAGAGCGTCCACTCGATTCAGATGCCTGTTAAAGACATTCGTCTCTGGCAGCCCTGGGACCGGGGCTTTCCGCACCTGTACGAGGTCACGGCTTCACTGGTTGCCGCCGTGGTAGTCCCGGTTCCAGCACGGGGCAAGGAGACCGTCTCTCGCTCCAGCCTGTTTGGCTTTCGCACCGTCCGGGTGGAGACTGGCTTCCGCTGGTTCATCAACGGCCAATCTTACTTTCCGCGCGGCTCGAACTACCTGCCTTCCCAATGGCTGGCTGAAACGCTTTTCCCGGAAGCGGCTTGCGGCAAGGAACACCCATTTGGAGGCGGTGCGGGCGGCGACTTCTACTCCCGCGACGTGGCCCTCGCAAAAGAAGCCAATCTCAACATCCTGCGCGTCCACGCCCATGTACTGCCGCCCGAATTCCACGAAGCCTGTGACCGGGCCGGGATGCTCGTTTGGCAGGATTTCCCATTCCAATGGGGCTATTCGGACGAGCCGGAATTCCACGCCGAGGCCGAGCGCCAGATGCAGGCTATGGTTACCGGACTTTACAATCACCCATCCATCGTCGCCTGGTGCTGTCACAACGAAAGTCCCTGGGATGCATCCTGGATGGCGGGTCAGGCGGGCGGGCTTTATGATCCAGCCCACAACCGTGACTTGGATGCGCGGCTGGAGACGGTTGTCCACGAACTCGACCCGGCGCGCTACGTTCACCGCAACTCCGGCACCGGCGATGGGCACGTTTACCCCGGCTGGTATGTGGGTCACTGGCGCGATTTCCAAGATGCGCCCGGCGCGCCGTTCGTCACCGAATATGGGGCGCAGGGACTGCCGGTCAGACAGAACATTCAGCGTATGTTACCGCAGTTCGGACCGGATGCCGGTTACTCTGAATTGGTGCGCTTCAAAGGCTGGCTCGACTCTCAGAAAAAGATCAGTGCGACCAAAAAAACTCTAATCAAGTTTGGCACGTCCCTGTGGAATTTGACCGAAAAGAACCACTGGAAATCCATGCAGGAGTGGATGAAAGGCTGGGGTATAAAAATAGAGCGCTCCGTCTATAAGAACATTCCACCCGTTGAGAAAACGCCGGAGGAACTGCACCACGCCCGTGAGGTCTGGGAGACCTGGCGCTTCCATGATTTCCAACCGGCGGAGACCTTCGATAACGGGATTTCTCTGGGCGTCTCGCTGGACCAATTTATCGCCAACAGCCAGGCATATCAGAGTTATCTAACTCAATATGCCACCGAATGCTACCGGCGCGCCAAGTACACAAAAGTCACCGGCCTCTTCCAGTTCGATTTCAGCGACCCCTGGCCCGCCGTGACCTGGTCGGTGGTGGATTACTGGCGGACCCCCAAGCCCGCCTATGACGCCTTGCGGCGGTCCATGCAGCCAGTTCTACCCTGTTTCCGGCTGCCGGAAAATATGGAAGCCGGCAAGGCAATCCTGGTATCGTTCTGCGTTGTCAACGACCTGGCGCAAGCCCTCCCCGGTGCCACCTGCGAATGGCAGCTGGAAGGCGGGATGGGCAATATCGCCTCCGCCACCTTCCCAGTGGAAATCCCTGCCGATGGCGTCTCTGCAGAGACAAAATTGACCCTGCCATCGCTGAGGTCGGGGAAGTACAAGCTATTGGTAACTGTCACCTCGAGCAGCAAAACGCTCGGCGAAAACTGGTACGAATTGACCGTCCAATAACCGCGATCCCATAAGAACGGGGTCAAGGGATGCGAAGAACACGAAGGAAATTCGTGTTTATCCAAAGTGGTGACTACTATGACTCTCCCAACCAAAATCGTCGTCATCGGCGCAGGCAGCGCCTCATTCGGAGAAAATACCCTCTCTGCCCTGGTGCGTAGTAAAAAACTGCGCGGCAGCACACTGGCACTCGTTGACCACAATCCCGAAACGCTCGATACTGTTAAACGCTTGGCCGAACGGCTAAACCGCGAGTGGGATTCTGGCATCACCATCACCGCCCACGCCCATTATCAGGAAGCGCTCGAAGGCGCGGGTTTTGTCGTCTCGGCCATCGAAGTTGGGGCACGCGAAGGGCTGTGGAGAAAAGACTTTGAAATCCCGCTCAAGTACGGGGTCCGGCAGCCGTACGCCGAGAATGGCGGCCCGGGTGGGTTTGCCCACGCGGCCCGTAATATCGGCCCGGTGATGGGGATCGCCCACAATATGGAGCAGGCCTGCCCGGATGCCTGGTTCATCAATTTTACAAACCCGATGATCCGTATTTGCGATGCGCTTAACCGTCACAGCAAAATCAAGGCCGTCGGCCTGTGCCACCAAATATTCATTGGCTACACGCTAGTGGGTATTGCCCTGGCTAAAGACCTGGGCATAACCAT
>JAPLGV010000143.1 GCA_026389975.1 Chloroflexota bacterium | reverse complement strand
CCGTCCCAACATCTACGTTCTGCAAATCTTAATGAATACAAATCATGGTTTGGAAATAAGGAGGTACGTCTTATCACAGTTGCGCCCGAAGTAGAAGGTGTATCGGATTTGATCAGAGCTGGGACAGAAGCAGGGATCGAATTCGCTCTAGGACACACTAGCGCCACTTATGAACAGGTGCTGGCCTCAGTGGAACTCGGATTGCACCAGGCGACACATACCTTCAACGGGATGCCCGGCTTGAAGCATCGTTCTCCCGGGGTACTTGGAGCGGTCTTAAGCGATGACCGCATATGGGCGCAGATTATCGTGGATGGAATACATGTTCATCCAGCCATCGTAAAGCTACTGGTAAAAGCAAAAGGCATCGATCGTACGATCATGATCACTGATGCAATTCGGGCCTCAGGCATGCCTGTCGGTGATTATGCCCTTGGCGACCAAATGGTCCATGTCAAAAATGGAGTTGCTCGTACGGATGCAGGTGGTCTTGCGGGTAGCACATTGACAATGGATCAGGCTTTACGCAATGTTATGGAGTTTGCCAATATCAACCTCGCGGAGGCCCTCCCGATGGCTACTCGAGTACCTGCGGCTGCCATCAGGCTTGAAAGCCACAAAGGATCTATAGCACCAGACTTCGATGCAGATATTGTTGTTCTTGATGAATCCTATCACGTCCGCATGACGATGGTTGGAGGTAGGGTCGTGTACCGTAATCTTTAGGCCGGATTTTGGCCTGAACTATTAAATTGTTTGGAGCGGTAAAATTCACGGGGATTAGCGGATATAATCAGGAGCGATGCAAGCTAAAAAACTCCCGCCTCCTGTTTGGGTTGCCACACCCGGCGCCCTCCAAGAACTGGCCGACGAACTGGCATGCTGGACGCGGATCGCCGTGGATACTGAGTCTAATTCCATGCACGCATTTCGCGAGCAATTGTGCCTGATCCAGTTTTCCACACCGTAAACCGACTACCTGGTCGACCCACTGGCGCTGAAGGATCTCTCGCCCCTGCGCCCTGTTTTCGCCAACCCGGAAATCGAAAAGGTGTTCCACGCTGCCGAGTACGATCTTATCTGCCTGAAACGCGATTCCGGCATTACCGTCGCCAATCTGTTTGACACCATGCAAGCCGCCCGCATTTTGGGCTACGAACGGGTCGGGCTGGATTCTGTTCTCGAAGAGAAACTGGGCATTAAATTGTATAAAAAATACCAGAAAGCCGACTGGGGGGAACGTCCGCTCTCGCGGGAAATGCTCAACTACGCCCGGCTTGACACGCATCACCTCCTGGACCTGCGCGACTGCCTGCAAACCGAACTCCAAACCCGCGGCCGCTGGGAACTGGCACAGGAGGAATTCGTCCGCCTGGCACACGGGAACGGGAACGGGAAGGCAGAAATCCTGGCCTGGCAGCGTGTCAAGGGAGCGCAGAAATTCAGCGACCGGCAATTGACCATCCTGCAGGAACTGTGCGCCTGGCGCGAGAAACAAGCCAGACATATGAACCGTCCGCCGTTCAAGGTGATTGACAATAAACGACTGGTCGCCATCACCCAAACGCTGCCGGAGACTCAGGACGATCTGGCAGCCCTCGGTCTGACAGCGAGGCAAAACCATATTTATGGTAACGAAATCTTACAAGCCGTGGGACGCGGCAAGCTAACCCCCATGATCAGCCGCCCACGCACCTTACGCCCCAATCAAGCCTTTCTGGACCGGTTGAATTTCCTTTCTGAGTGGCGCAAAACCACTGGGCTGAAAATCGGCGTTGAATCAGACATAATCCTGCCAAAAAATTGGATGCACCTCATCGCCGAGAGAAATCCAAAAAAACTGAATGACCTTGCTGCGCTCATGCCGCACGCACCCTGGAGACTGGAACAATTCGGCGAGGAAATTCTAAAAGTTCTAGCGACGAAATACACCCAGGTTGAGCCCACTGCAAAAAAGTCTTTAAACACAAAAGATACAACGTTCACAAAGGTCAAAAGATAAAGACTTTTCCTTCGTGCCCCTGATTTGTATGCAAGCGTAGAGATTTAAGATATAATCGCCCCGCTGTTCGGAGAGGTGCCAGAGCGGTTGAATGGGACGGTCTCGAAAACCGTTGTGGCCTTATGGGTCACCGTGGGTTCGAATCCCACCCTCTCCGCAAATCAACCCCTGCCCCGTCCCGTGCCCGTTCTAGAACCGGGACTATCACGCCCCGTCCGGGAACCGGGACTATCACGCGGGAACCGGGACTACCCCGAAGGTTTTGAAACCTTTAGGGGTTTTGTTTCTAGTTTTGTCCGATTTTGAGTTTTTATGAGTTTTCTAAAAACGCCAACAATTCCCCATTGAACCGCTCCGCCTGTTCCCCCGGGACGGCATGGCCCGCATCCGGGACGATCACCTGCCGCGCCGTGGGAATACCGTCCACCAGCAATCGCTGGCGGGCGGGGGTCACGGTGGTATCGTCTGCACCGGTCACAACCAGGGTGGGAACTTTGATCTCTCCCAGTCGTTGCGCGGAATTAAACAGCCCCAGCGAAGCCATGGCTTTGCGCTAGGCGCGCGGGTCAGCACGCGAAATTGTCTCAACCAGCATTTCCCGCAACGGCCCATAGCGTGGACCGGGGAAGACGCGCTGCGCCACCACCCTGGCTTGCGCGGGCAGCCCCAGCGTATTCACCAGGATAGCCCGCTGCACGAAATACAACCAGCCGCTCAACGTGTCGGGGCGCAGGATGGCAAAAGTGCTGACCAGCACCAGTCTGCGAGTCAGATGCGGGTAGTGCAGGGCAATCTGCTGGGCGATCGTCCCGCCCATCGAGAGTCCCACTACGTGCGCCGGTCCGGTCTGCAGTTCTTCAAGCAGACTCGCCATATCTGCAGCCATGCGGCGGATACTCCAACCGCGCCCGTCATAGGGCGATTGGCCGAAACCGGGGGTATCGGGGGCAATCGGGCGGAACCCGGCACCGGTCAACGCGGGCAGTTGCAGGGTCCAGGAAGTGGCATCTGAGCCCAGGCCGTGGAGCAAAAGAACGGCAGGATGTCCGGCAGGGTGCGGGTCAAGATAATGTAACTTCGTCATATCGCAACCAAAAACCCTCCGCCAGCAGGCAGAGGGCTGCATTCTCATCCAAATTGGTTATTCTTCTTCTTTCGGGGGTTCCGGTTGGTTCTCATCCTCTTTCTTTTTCTCTTCCTTACCAGACAGGCCTTCCCGAAAAGAGCGGATACCTTTCCCAAGTTCGCCGGCCACTTTGCCAATGCGCCCCACGCCAAAGAGCAGGACGATAATCACCAGGATGATAATCCATTCAAAACCGCTAGGTAGTCCCATAGGTTCTCCTTCCGTCATTAATTGACGATGGTAAATTTACCACATTCAGTCTAAAATTACCAGCCGCCGCGCAGCATGGGTGCACCTACTGCTTCTTGCATAAATTGAACTTTAAAAGATCAAATTACAGGGATTTATATCAATTTGGGTTCAAATATTTACGTGGTAGTCCCGGTTCCAGCACGGGACGCAGTACCCTGTAAATTGGGGGCGAGTTCCTCAAAAAATGCCGATCCGGAGCCCAAAATCTCCAGATTTTGGACTTTTGGCGCTGGTGCTCCAACGTCTGGAGACGTTGGACATTGCCCCAGAATTAAGATGCACCCTATATCGTCTTCCATATTTGCTGGACGTGCGCCCGGTCATGACCGGCGAGGAAGCCGACCAGTTCCAGCAAAGTGGTAAATAGCCTTTTGTCGGAGCGTCCGTT
>JAPLGV010000018.1 GCA_026389975.1 Chloroflexota bacterium | reverse complement strand
TGCCGGTCGGCGCCTCATTTTTTAGGCAGGATGCTTACCAGCATTGCCCGAGTGGCAACGCGGTAGAGGAAATCTTTCTTGCAGCAATGGTTGACATGCCCCATACCTTGGGGTATCCTTCCCCCGTCCGGGTGGGTCCGGCGCGGCGGAGCCTTTCGAACCCCGTCAGGACCGAAAGGAAGCAGCGGTAAGGAGGTGTCTCCGGGTGCCGCCGGGTTACCTGCCCGGACATTTTTATTTGCACTATAATCACCCCATGTTTCTCCCCACAACCCCCGAAGAAGTCAAACGCCTGGGCTGGGACCTTCGGCTGGACGTCATCCTGGTAACCGGCGATTCCTACATTGACAGTCCATTTATCGGTACCGCGGTTATAGGAAAAGTACTGCTCAACGCCGGGTACCGCGTCGGTGTGATCGCCCAACCGGACCCGAAAACGGATGCCAATATTTCCCGTCTCGGCGAGCCGCGCCTGTTCTGGGGCGTGACCGCCGGCAGTATCGACTCAATGGTCGCCAACTACACCGCCCTGAAGAAGCCGCGCCGCTCGGACGACTACACCCCCGGCGGCGAGAACACCCGCCGCCCCGACCGGGCCACAATCGTCTACGCCAACCTCATCCGCAGATTCACAAAGCGAGCCCATCGACTAACCCCGGAGCCCACAATCCCCTTCGGGGATGATAAGAGCACAGAGAAACCCCAAAGAAACTCTGTGGACTCCGTGGTCTCTGTGGTGAAGAATCCTCCAATCGTTCTGGGCGGGATCGAAGCCAGCCTGCGGCGCGTGGCACACTACGATTTCTGGGACAACGCCATCCGGCGCTCCGTCCTGTTCGATGCCAAGGCCGATTACATCCTGTACGGCATGGCCGAAAAAGCAACCCTGGAATGCGCCGCCGCCCTGCGCGACGGACAGGACCCGCACGCAGTACGCGGCCTGTGCTACATCGCCAAAGAGAAGCGTGACGGCTATATTGAGTTGCCATCCTACGAAACCGTCGCAGCAGACAAGCTGGCCTTCATTGATATGTTCCACACCTTCTACAAGAACAACGACCCCGTCAGCGGGCGCGGACTCTGTCAACAGCACGGCGACCGGTTCCTGGTCCAGAACCCGCCCGCCCCGTACCAGACCCAGGCCGAACTGGACGCCGTCTACGCTTTGGATTTCGAGCGCGCCCAGCATCCTTATTATGAAGCCCAGGGCCAGGTCAAGGCGCTGGAGACCATCCGCTTCTCGATTTCCACCCATCGCGGCTGCTACGGCGAGTGCAACTTCTGCGCCATCGCCGTCCACGAGGGCCGCACCGTCCGCTGGCGCAGTCAGCAGTCCATCCTGGACGAGGCCGGGCGCCTTATCAGCCACCCCGAATTCAAAGGCTACATCCAGGACGTGGGCGGGCCGACCGCCAACATGTATGGATTCGAGTGCGACAAGAAACTAAAGAACGGCGCCTGCCCCGCCAAACGCTGTCTCTTCCCCGACATCTGCCCGCTGCTGGAGGTGGATCAACGTCCGCAGCTGAAACTGCTCCGCCAGGTCCGGCAGTTGCAGGGCGTCAAGAAGGTGTTTGTCGCCTCCGGCCTGCGCTACGACATGATCCTGGGTGACGCGCTTTGCGGCGAGGCGTACTTGCGCGAGATCGTCGAACACCACGTCTCCGGCCAGTTGAAAGTTGCTCCCGAGCACACCGAAAAGGACGTCCTCGACCTGATGGGCAAACCGGGCAGCGACCCGCTGCTGAAATTCAAGGACAAGTTCGACCGCCTGAGCCACGCGGCGGGCAAGCCCCAGTTCCTCGCCTACTACATCATCGCCGCCCACCCCGGA
>JAPLGV010000437.1 GCA_026389975.1 Chloroflexota bacterium | reverse complement strand
GGCCCTGCAAAATGACGTCCTCACGAGCGGACCGGAGTTGCGGCGGGTGGAAGGCTGCCAGTCCCTGCTCACGGGCCTGATCCAGGAGGCGCGGGCCAAGACCGGGGCCGCCACCATGTCGCCCGCCCCAGCTACGCTGGACGCGGCGGTGGCGCAGTTGGCGCAGTCCGAGAGCGTGTTCCGGCAGGACATCATCACGAAGGCAACGGAGCAGGCCAAGCCGCAGGCCGCGCAACTCATTGGCAAAGCGGAAGGCGATCGCATCCTGCAGGAGGCCCAGTTGCAGGCCACGAACATGTTCATCGAGGTGCGGGGGTGGATCGAACAACAGCGCCGCGACCAATTACTCCGGGAAGCCGAGTTCCAACGGGCCATGGAAACGGCGCGGCTCCAGGCCAGCAATACTCTGGCGGCCCTGGAAGAGATGCGCCGTAAGTACGAACGGGACGCCAATGCGCGGCAGGCTGAGCAACAGAAGAAGGATACCGAGAGCCGGCTGCAAGTAGCCCAGGTCCATGATGAATCCCGCAACCTTGAACTCCGGCGGAAGGCCCAGAATCCCCAGCTCCAGGCGCTGCTCGCGCCCTTTACCACGCCGGGCTACCGGCAACTCCAGGGGCTCACTTCCGAACGGCAGCCCATTTCCTACACCGGGCTGCTCAACGCGGGGGCTCTGACGCCGGGAGTGCGCGGTCTGCAACGGCTGGTGCAGATCGCCATGTATAACACCGAACGGGAGCGTCCGCGCTGGAACCTCAGGGGCGGGCCGCTGCATTTCGCCGCCTTCCCCGAGTCCATGGACACGGTGAAAGCAGCCCAGGAAGCGCTCATCGAACTGGGTCCGGTCATGGTCGAGTTGGGCATGCTCGCGCCCTAGCATCGCCGTGCTTCGCCAAAGTAAAACCGTGTTTCCAAGGCGCCGCCAGGGTCAGCTCAAACCTGGCGGCCTCCTGAACTTGCTTCGGCATTTTTTTGAAAAGACCTCTTGTCATGCCCCGGCATGTCATGGTACGACGTGAAAGGAGGAGGAATAGACCATGCCCACAGCCAAACGACGTTGGACCCGGTGTGCCGGGGTGACCCTGGAGGTCCCGGTGCTAAACTATTTGCAGGTCGTGTCCGAAAAGGAGAATCGCGACCGCAGTTATTGCATCAATCTCCTGGTGCGTGAACACGCTGAGCGGAACGGGTGTCCCCTGCCGCCGGCCACGCCGCCCCCCGCCGGGGTGCCGGCGATGATTAAACCGGAGACTTAGTGGCATGGCTCGAGCGGCGCACACAACCCCATCCCCCGTTTTCCAGGGATTTCCGGCTTATCGGGCCAACGTCACCTATGTGCCGATCCAGTTCTTCACGGTCGTGCTGCCGAACTGTTCCCGGGGCACGATCCGCATCGTCGGCCATGTGCTGCGCAAGATCCTGGGCTGGGTGGATGAATCTGGCCGGCCCACTCAGGAACAGGTGCAGTTCACCTACCGGGAGCTGATCGAGAAGGCGGGGGTCTCGCGCCCGGCCATCGTCCAGGCGCTGGAAGAAGCGCCACGGCACCGCTTCCTGCGCTGCGTGCGCGCGCCGCTCAGTGCCAGCGAGGGCCGGCCCGGGTGCAGCGGGGGCTATGCACTCTGCTGGAACAGGGACGGTCCCTACACGAACAAACTGGCCGACTTCCAGGGCTTCCATTACGCGGCGGCCGCCGTCCTGGAGGAAGGGGAAGGTGCGGCGGTGGTGCGACGGCCGGGGGCGGCCCGCAAGAACATTCCCAATGCCTTCTTCGACATCCTGCTGCCGCGCGAAAGGCTTTCGGTGATCCGGGTGGTGGGAGCGATCCTGTTTTACTCCATCAAATGGGGGCCTGGAGGAGAACGACGCGCGCCGGTCGAGTTGTCCATCACCGAGCTGAGCCAGTTGACCCGGATGTCGCGGCACCATGCCTACGAGGCGGTGCTTGAAGCCATGCGGCGCGGCTATATCGAGCCGGTGGATGCGGGCTGCTTTGACCCGGCGGCCGGACGGAAGAGCCGGGTGGCCACCTATGCCATCCGCTGGCTCAAGGTTCAGGAGGCGGCCACCCCATCCCGGAACTCGGTCATGCCCACGGGCACCGTCCTGCCTGGTTCACCGGACGGGGCCCGAGACAGAGGGGAGCGGTTAAATAAGGTGAACGGCAAGCGGTTAAATAAGGTGAACGGGAGGCGGTTAAATAAGGTGAACGGTAGTAATATTAAAACAGAATCTAAAACAGATCTAACAACAGCAGCGGGAGGATCGACCCCTGGCGCGAGCGAGCCGGCTCGGCCGGAACCGGCTGCGGCTGCGGCAGACTTGCTGGTCAGGCAAGGCTTCGATGAAACCACCGCCCGGCAACTGGCGCAAGGCGTCCCTTTGGACGTGATCCAGCGGCAGATCGACTGGCTGCCCGGGCGCAGTGCGAGCCGGAACCGGCTGGGCCTCCTGCGGCGGGCCATCGAGCAGGACTGGCCCCAGCCGGAAGGGGCTGGCCCGGTCAGTGCGGCGTCCAGCGCGGAACAGGCGCAAGCCCGGATCTTTGCCGGCCACTACTACGGCGCCT
>JAPLGV010000063.1 GCA_026389975.1 Chloroflexota bacterium | reverse complement strand
TGTGCTCCGGCCAGCGCATGATGACCACCTACATCCGCCCCGGCGGGTTGTGGCGGGACGTGCCGGTCGAGTTCGAAGCAGCCGTTCGAAACATTCTCAAGACATTCCCGAAGCGCATTGACCAGTACGAAGCGCTCCTGACCCGTAACCCGCTCATGCTCGACCGCACCTACGGGATCGGCAAGCTGACCGCCGAAGAGTGCCTGAATTTCGGCGTGACCGGCCCGATGCTGCGCGCCAGCGGCGTCAAGTGGGACCTGCGCAAGGACCGGCCCTACTCCGGGTACGAGCAGTACGATTTCATGGTCCCGACCCGCACCGAAGGCGATGTGTACGCACGCTACCTGGTCCGCCTGGAGGAAATGCGCCAGTCGTTGAAGATCGTCCAGCAGGCGCTGGACAAACTGCCGATGGGTCCGGTGCGCTCGAACAACCATAAATACGTCCCGCCGCCGCGTTCGGAGATCGGCGTCAGTATGGAAGCGCTCATCCACCACTTCAAACTGTGGACCGAGGGTTTCGAAGCTCCGAAGGGCGCAATCTATTCGGCAGTCGAGTCGCCGCGCGGCGAACTGGGCGTTTATTTAGAGTCGGATGGAGGCCCCACGCCGTACCGCATCCACTGGCGGACGCCGTCGTTCGATAATTTACAGTCCCTGCCATTGATGTCCAAAGGGGTGTTGGTTGCTGACCTGGTCGCCATCATCGGCTCGGTTGATATTGTTCTGGGAGATGTGGACCGGTAGGTGCCACGTATCAAGTGCTCCAGTGTCCCGTGCCCCGTCCGGGAACCGGGACTACCCCGCTGGCATCGTCCCGACGCTCTTACGGGAAACCGGGACTACCACGTCAGGTGTGAGGTTTTATGCTTGCTGAAAAATATCCTGAGGAAGTAAAAAAGATCTTTGCGAAGTATCCGCCGGAGCAGAAACGCTCAGCGGTCATGCCGCTGTTGTATCTGGCGCAGCGTGACGAAGGTTTCGTCACCAAAGCTGCGCTGGAAGACATCGCGCAGATGCTCGATATTACCTCCACCGACGTGGCCGAGATTGTCGGCTTCTACACTCTCTACCATGACGAGAAAGCCGGGAAATACCGCATGCAGGTTTGCACCGACCTGCCCTGCGCCCTGCGCGGCGCCGACAAGTTCCTGGAGGAACTGTGCGGCAACCTGGGCGTCAAAGTCGGTGAGACCACCCCCGACGGGATGGTTACCGTCGAAGCGGTCATGTGCCTGGCCGGGTGCGATAAGGCGCCCATGTTCCAAATCCAGAGTCCGGACGGGATCGCCTATCACGACAATATGACCGTGGACAAAACCATGGAACTCGTCGCAGCCCTGCGCAAGTCGGGCAAGGAGGTGAAGTAATGGCTCACCTTCTTCTCCGTCATCGTGACATTCCTGACATCGGCAAGATGGATGTTTATGAAAAGAACGGCGGCTTCGAAGCTTTCAAGAAAGCCGTCACCAAGATGAAACCGCAGGAAGTGACAGACTCGGTCAAGGCCTCCTGGCTGCGCGGGCGCGGCGGCGCAGGCTTCTCGACCGGCCTCAAGTGGGGCTTTATCCCGAAGGACATTTGGCCGCACTACGTGGTGGCCAATGCCGATGAGTCAGAACCGGGCACATTCAAAGACCGCGAAATCATGGAGAGCAACCCCTTCCAGTTCCTGGAAGGCGTGGCAATTGCGGCCTATGCCACTGGGGCGAACGCTGCTTATATCTATCTGCGCGGCGAGTTCTGGCCGGTAGCGGCCATCCTCGATGAGAAGATCGCCGACATGGAAAAAGCCGGATTCCTGGGTGACAAGCTCTTCGGCACCGACTTCTCCCTGCGCATCTACACCCACCTGGGGGCGGGTGCCTACATCTGCGGAGAAGAGACCGCCCTGCTCGAGTCCATCGAAGGCAAGCGCGGCCAGCCGCGCATCCGCCCGCCCTTCCCGGCGGTCTACGGCTTGTACGGCAAGCCGACCGTGGTCAACAACGTCGAGACTCTCACCAACGTGCCGCTGATCGTGGAAAAAGGCTCAGACTGGTACAAGTCGCTGGGTACAGCCGACAGCCCCGGGGTCAAGATTTTCTCGCTTTCGGGGCGCGTCAACCAGCCCGGCAACTATGAACTGCCCTTCGGCACCACCTTCCGCGAACTGATTTACAACTATGGCGGCGGCATCATTGACGGGCGTCCTATCAAGGCGATTATGGCGGCGGGTGCGTCTTCGGCGATGATCGTGGCGGACGACAAGGCGCTCGACACGCCAATGGACTACGCCTCCGTCCGGGCGCTCGGCGCGGACCTGGGGTCGGCGTCCGTTATCGTGATTGACGACACCGTCAGCCTGGAGTGGGTCATCAGCAAGACCATCCACTTCTTCAAGCACGAGTCGTGCGGCAAATGCACGCCCTGCCGGGAAGGCACCTACTGGATGCTGCACCTGATCGAACGCATCGAGAACGGCGAGAAGACGAAGGAGACCGTGGAACTACTTCATTCCGTGGCCAGGCAGATGCTGAACAAAAATCTGTGCCCGCTGGGCGACTTCTCCACCATGGCGGTGACCACTGCCATCGAACGCTTCCCGGCTGACTTCGAAGCCTCCGCGGCGGGAGGAGAACATGGCTAAAATGATTTCCCTGACGATCGATGGGCATCCGATTACAGTCCCGGAGGGAACCCTGATCGTGAACGCCGCCAAACAGATCGGTATCGACATCCCGGTCTTCTGCTACCACCCGAAGATGGAGCCGGTCGGCATGTGCCGCCAGTGCCTGGTGGAAGTCGGACGCCCAATGATTGACCGCGTCACCGGCCAGCCTGTGATGGAAGGCGACAAACCGAAGATCGGCTTCGGCCCCAAACTTGAAACCGCCTGCACCACCCCAATTTCCGAGGGCATGGTGGTCTTGAGCCAGTCCGACAAGGCCAAAGCCTCGCAGAAGGAAATTCTTGAGTTCCTGCTGACCTCGCATCCGCTGGACTGCCCGGTCTGCGACAAGGGCGGCGAATGTCCGCTCCAGAACCTGACGATGGCGCACGCCTCCCCGCAGAGCCGCTTCCTCTTCGATGAGAAGCACCATGCCGAGAAGCACGTCCCACTGGGCGACCTCATCTGGCTGGACCGCGAGCGCTGCATCCAGTGCGCCCGCTGCATCCGCTTCCAGGATGAGATTGCCGGTGAGCCGGTGCTGGCCTTCTACCAGCGCGGCCGCGCCACCGACATCATCACAAATTCCGAGCCGGGCTTCGACTCGGTCTTCTCTGGCAACACCACCGATATCTGCCCGGTTGGCGCGCTGACCACCGCGGACTTCCGCTTCGGGGCGCGCCCCTGGGAAATGAAGGCCGCCGCGTCCATCTGCGCGCAGTGCCCGGTGGGCTGTAACGTGACCCTCAACACCCGCCGTGAAGCCAAGTCTGGCGGCAAAGTCGTTATCAAGCGCGTTATGCCTCGTCAGAACGAAGCCGTCAACGAAATCTGGATGTGCGACAAAGGCCGCTTTGCTTATCACTTTACTGAAGATGCAAACCGGCTGGCAAAGCCGCTGGTCAGGAAGAACGGCAAACTGGAAACGGCCTCGTGGAAAGACGCCATTGAAGAAATAGGTAAAAAGGTACAAGGTAATAAGGGCGAAGTCGTTGTTTTGGCGAGTGGTCGTTTGAGCAACGAAGACCTGTTCAACCTGAAACAACTTGCAGACGGTCTGGGCGGCGAAGCGCTGCTCTACACCCACATGGGTGGCGGCGAACTGACCACTTCCTTTGGTATTCCTGCCGGGACGAATTTCTCCGGCATGGGCAAGGAAACCACAATTCTGGTTGTGGCTTCTGACCTGTACAACGAAGCCCCGCTCTGGTTCCTGCGCCTCAAGCAGGCCGCCGAACGCGGCGCCACGCTTATTATCGCCAATGCCCGCGAGACGAAACTGGAACGCTATTCGAAATTCGCGGTTCGATATTCGTATGGTGACGAAGCTGAAACCGTCAGTGGCCTGACGAAGAAGAACAAAATCGGCGAGGCGATTACCGCTGCGGAGAATCTGGTGGTTCTCTACGGCTCGGACGGCCTAGGGCTGGACGGTTCGGCTGCGGTCGCGGCGGCCTGTGCTGAACTGGTCAAGGGCCGCCTCGGCAAGCCGAAGAATGGACTGATCGGCGTCTGGCCGCGTGCCAATGACCAAGGCGCCTGGGAACTCGGTTTCCAGCCGGCTGACAATTTAGGCAAGTTGCTCAAAGGCAAGACCGTCTACGTCGTGGCGGCTGACCCGGCGGGCGATGACCCGAAACTGGAGGCGGCGCTAAAAGGAGCTAAATTCGTGGCCGTGCAGGAACTCTTCCTGACCGAAACCGCCAAACTGGCGGACGTTGTCCTCCCGGCGCAGGCTTACACCGAACGCGAAGGTTCTTTCACCTCCGGCGAACGGCGCGTCCAGCGCTTCTACCCGGCGCTCCCGCCGCGTGGCGAAACGAGGGCCGACTTTGCCATTATCGCCGCAATTGCGAAAGAACTCGGCCTCGAACTGGAAGGCCGCTCGGCCTCGCTGGTGATGGACAAGCTGGCTGCCTCGGTCAAGACCTTTGCGGGTGTCACCTACCGCAAACTGGCTGAGACGAACGAGCAGTGGCCCATCGTCGGCCGCGGCGACTTGTACTACGGCGGCACGACTTATGAGAACAAGCAGGGGCTGGGCGTGCAGTTGGCGCTGAATGCCCCTGCCCCCATCCCCTCCATTTCTGTGGAATTCCTCCGCCCGGATGAGGACCAGTGGCTGGCGGTGCCGATAACGCGCCTTTACGACCGCGGCATCACCGTCTCCACCTCCGAATTGCTCCGTGCCCACATCGGCGAAGCGACCGTGCTCCTGCATCCCGAGACGGCGAAGAAGCTGGGCGTCGCAGCGGGTGGACAGGTCAAAGTTAACGGGTTCCGGGCCGAGGTCCGGCTCGATGCGACTGTCCCGGCGTCCGTAGCGCTTCTGCCGCGCGGGTTGGGTTTCCCGATCAATGCTCCGGCTGTGGCCGAGTTGAAGAAAGCTTAAGGAAGGCATCCATGAACTTTCTTCTCGTTTTGGAATGGCTTATCAAAGGGTTCGTCTGGGCGCTGGTGCTTCTGGGCGGCTTTGCTTACCTGACGCTCTACGAGCGCAAGGCGCTGGCCCGCATGCAGTCGCGCCTCGGCCCGAACCGCGCCGGGCCGTGGGGCATTCTCCAGCCCATTGCCGACGCGGTGAAATTGATTTTCAAAGAGGAACTGACTCCGGCCAAGGCCGATAAGTTGATCTTCACCCTGGCTCCGGTTATCACCGTGGTCCCGGCGGTCATCATCACGGCAGTTGTCCCGTGGGGACCGAGTTTCGAAATTTTTGGCTATCACCTTAATCTGTACATCGCCGATATCAATGTGGGCGTGTTATACATCATGTCCATTGCTTCGATTGCGGTGTATGGCATCGTGCTGGCGGGCTGGTCATCGAACAATAAGTACGCCATGATGGGCGGACTGCGCTCCACGGCGCAGATGATCAGTTATGAAATTGCGCTGGGACTGTCGTTCGTCTCTGCGATCCTGCTGGCCGGTTCGATGCGCATGTTGGACATCGTCAGCGCTCAGGGCGGCTACTGGTTCCACTTCATCCCAAAATGGTTCGTGGTGCTCCAGCCGGTTGGGACAGGCATCTTCCTGATTGCCACGCTGGCAGAGGTCAACCGCGCCCCGTTCGACATGCCGGAAGCAGAGCAGGAACTTACCGCTGGTTACCATACCGAGTATTCAGGCATGAAGTTCGCCCTGCTATTCATGGCCGAATACACCAAGATGATTGCCATCAGTGCCATCGGAGCGACCATTTTCTTTGGTGGCTATAACGGTCCGTTTGTGGACAAGTTCCCCTGGCTCGGACCGATTTACATCTTTGTCAAAATCATCATCCTGCTGTTTGGAATGATCTGGGTGCGGGCCACCTTCCCGCGCATCCGCTATGACCGGCTGATGGCCTTCGGCTGGAAAGTGCTATTGCCGCTCTCGCTGGCAGTGGTCTTCATTACGGCGGTCGGGATCATCCTGGCGCAGCTCAACCCGCTGCTCATTATTTTCATCCCGGTGGCTTCTTTATTGGTTGCAGGAGTGGCGGTCGCGCTGATTGACCGCACGTTAAGGAGGAAAGATTATGCGCGTCGTTGAGCCTGTAGTCGAACTGGCGCGTGGTCTTTGGACGACGCTCCGCATGATGTTCGACAAGCCGGTGACGATCCAGTATCCGGAGCAGAAGAAGCCGGTCAAAGCGCGCTTCCGCGGACGACACGTCCTAAAGCGCTACGAAAACGGACTGGAAAAGTGCATCGGCTGTGCGCTGTGTGCGGCAGCCTGCCCGGCTGACGCCATCTTCGTGGAGTCTTCTGAGAACACTGACGAGCAGCGTTACTCACCCGGCGATCGTTACGCCAGCACCTACGAAATCAATATGCTGCGCTGTATTTTCTGCGGCTTTTGCGAGGATGCCTGCCCGACCGAGGCGATTGTCCTGGGCGACCAGTATGAACTATCTTTCACTGACCGCCGCCAGTCAATTTATCCAAAGGAAATGCTGATCGAACCCGTCCCGGCGGATGCCAAGCCCACACCGCAGAAGACCGAACCGGGCAAATTCACGCGGTCGGTACCGGCGATGAAAGATCCGCAAGATTAGGTAATTAGGAAATAGGTAATTAGGGATCAGGTGATCAGACCCAATCCCTAATCCCTGAGACCTGATTACCTTCTTCAAAGGTGCTCATGAACTTGACACTCATCCTCTTCATTGTTTTAGCGTCGGTGGCGGTCGCGTCGGCGGCCGGCCTGCTGGTCAGCCGCAACACGGTCTACGCGGCGTTGTTCCTGGTGCTGAACTTCGCCACGGTGGCGGTCTTCTACCTGCTGTTAGGTGCGCCCTTCATCGCACTGGCACAGGTGACAATCTACGCCGGGGCCATCATGGTGCTGTTCCTCTTCGTCATCATGCTGCTGGGTTCGGAGAAACTTCCCAGGGGACAGGCATTGCCCTGGCAGCGCCCAATGGCGATTATACTGGCCGCCGTCCTGCTGGCGGAAGCAGGCTTCCTGCTCTTCCAACGCCTGCAGTTGACTGCCAGTCTCGCCAACCCGGAGGCGTCGGTCAATACCACCGAAACGCTGCGGACCTTGGGCATGACGCTGTTCAACCAGTATCTCCTGCCCTTTGAAGTGACCTCGGTACTGCTGCTGGTGGCGATGGTTGGTGTCATCGTCCTGACTAAAAAAGAGAAAGGGGAACAAGGGTAATGGCCCAAACAATACCTCTCTCCTATTACTTGGCGATTTCGGCGGTGCTGTTTGCCATGGGCGCGCTGGGTGTGCTCATCCGGCGCAACCCGCTGATCATCTTCATGTCGGTCGAGTTGATGCTGAACGCGGCCAACCTGGCCTTCGTGGCCTTTGCCCGTTCCTTCGGCGTACTGACCGGCCAGATCTTCGTTTTCTTCGTGATGACGGTGTCTGCAGCAGAAGTGGCGGTCGGCCTGGCGTTGATCATAATCATCTTCCGTAACAAGCACAGCATTGACGTGGACCTGATGAACAGTCTGAAAGGATAAGGCAAAATGGAATCTTCTGGACTGTTCTCTCTCGTTCCCCTGATTGTCTTCCTGCCGGTTGCCGGTTTGCTGATCAACATCATCTTCGGCGGCCGGATGAGTGAAAAAGCCATCGGCGCGGTAGCCAGCGCGGCGTCTGGGCTCGCATTTGTCGTCGCGACTCCGCTTGGGGTTGCACTGTGGACTGGCAGCGGCGAGGCGGTCGTCGTCCCATTTGCGGACTGGATCCACATCGGCGATTTGAACGTCGCCTGGAATTTCCGGGTGGATACGCTCTCGGTGCTGATGATGCTGGTCGTCTCCGGCGTCGGGACGCTCATCCACATCTACGCCATCGGGTACATGCACGAGGATGTGCGCTTCAAGAACGACATTGGCCGCTACCGCCGCTTCTTCGTCTTCCTGAACCTGTTCATCGCCATGATGATGATCCTGGTCGGCGGCGACTCGTACCTGATGCTGTTCGTCGGTTGGGAAGGCGTGGGCCTGTGCTCGTTCCTGCTGATCGGTTTCTGGTACGAGATGGATACGCTCGGGCGGCCTTCGTTCGCCAACTCGAACGCCGCCAGGAAGGCCTTCATCGTCAACCGCATCGGTGACTTCGGCTTCCTGATTGGCGGGTTTACGATGTTCTGGTGGTTTAAAGACTTGTCGTTTGCGGGGGTCTTTGCCCAGGCAGGGCATATTGCCTCGATTGCCCCCGGCGTGATTCTCTTCATCACCCTGTTCCTGCTGGTGGGTGTGGCGGGTAAATCGGCGCAACTGCCGCTGTACGTGTGGCTGCCGGATGCCATGGCTGGCCCGACCCCGGTCTCGGCCCTGATCCATGCCGCCACCATGGTGACCGCAGGCGTCTACCTGGTAGCCCGTTCCGCACCCCTCTACACACTGGTGCCGCAGGCGCAGACCACGGTCGCGCTGGTGGGCGGCATCACGGCGCTGTTCGCCGCGACGATTGCCGTCGGGCAGTATGACATCAAAAAAGTCCTGGCCTA
>JAPLGV010000227.1 GCA_026389975.1 Chloroflexota bacterium | reverse complement strand
GACAGGGATCAGCATAAAACAATTCGTAAAACTTCTACGTCCTATCCGATCCGGTATTGTAACCTTCAATGGTAAAGAACTTTTGGCAGAAGCAGAGGTCCCTGAGACTACTTTAGTAGTGCTAGATAGGCTGCCTTCGGGACACTAAAATGAGCAAGTCAGGAGGCGGCGAATAGCTTATGGTTATCCCTGAAGTATAGCATTGTGCGAGAAAAGGGGCAATGACCCCCACCGCCCTCACCCCTAACCCCTCTCCCAAAAACGGGAGAGGGGAATCCGACAGAGAGGAAGGGTCGAGAGCGGCAGAAGCTGGCGCGGGGAGAAGGGCCGGGGGGCCTGTCTCAGGCTGGCACGACCAGCAGCGCCATTACAGATACAAAATGCGCCAGCGCGCCGAGCAACACAAAGATGTGCCAGACTTCGTGAAAGCCAAACTTTCCTGGAACAAAGTTGAAGATTTTCGTAGCATAAATGACAGCCCCCAGCGTGTACATCAAGCCACCGACAATCAACCAACCCATGGCGCTGACCGGCAGCGCTGCGGACATCTGTCCCACCGCGGAGACGCACAACCAACCCATCGCCACATATACAGCCGCATTCAACCAGCGCGGAGCCTTGAAGTAGAAAATCTTGACCACAATCCCGGCCAGCGCGATGGTCCAGATAATTGCCAGCAAGCCCCATTGAAAAAATCCAGTGAAGGCATTAATGCAAAAAGGTGTATACGTCCCGGCAATGAGCAAATAGATGGCGGAGTGGTCCAGTTTCCGCAACGTTTGGAGAATGGCTGGTTTGGCCTTCGTCAGGTGATAGATGGCACTGGCAGAAAATAACGCGATCAGGCTGAGACCGTAAACCAAAAGGGAAATGATCTTCGCCGTACCAGACCAGCCGACGATAAGCAGGGCGATTAGTCCGAACAAGGCGGCAATCGCGCCGCCAAGATGAGTCAACCCGTTGACAGGTTCGCGCAGTTTGGAGAGCATGGGAATCCTTTTGAGGTGTCTAACGGAGGGCATCCTGAGCGAAGCCGAAAGAGGCCCGAGACAATCTCCCTCGCGAATTTGAAGAACGCTTTTCATATTACCCCCTGACCCGGATTCCTGCCTGTCATCTGGCTAACAAGCAGCTATCCGCCGCGTACCAGTTTCCGGGTCCAAACAGCCTCGCGGACGAAAGTCCACGAGGCTGTTACCGTTTTATCCTTTACGTTTTACGCTCTAGGTTCCCTCTTCCCACGAATTCAGATACTTGACCTGCTCGGGGGTCAGCTCGTCAATTTTCACGCCCATGGCAGAGAGTTTAATGCGCGCGATCTCGGCGTCCACTTCGGCGGGGACAGAGTAGACGCGCTTCTCCAGTGTTTTGGCGTTCTTGACCATGAACTCGGCCGCCAGAGCCTGGTTGGCGAAAGACATATCCATCACCGAGGCCGGGTGCCCTTCGGCGGAGGCCAGGTTGATGAGCCGGCCCTCGGCCAGGATGTTGATCTTGCGCCCATCTTTCGTCTCGTACTGTTCCACAAATGGGCGGACAAGTTTTGGGTCGCCCCTGGACAACCCCTGGAGTCCGGGGATGTTGATTTCCACGTTGAAGTGACCGGAGTTTGCCACGATCGCGCCGTTCTTCATCACTTCGAAATGACGGGTATCCACCACGTTGATGTCGCCGGTCACAGTGCAAAAGATGTCACCGATCTTGGCCGCGTCCATCATCGGCATGACCTGGAACCCGTCCATGACGGCTTCCAGCGCCTTGAGCGGATCCACCTCGGTAACGATAACCAGCGACCCCATGCCGCGCGCCCGCGAGGCCAGGCCGCGTCCGCACCAGCCATAACCCGCCACTACGAAGTTCTTGCCCGCCAGCAGGACATTGGTGGCGCGGATGATGCCGTCCAGTGTGGATTGTCCGGTGCCATAGCGGTTATCAAAGAAATGCTTGGTCATGGCATCGTTGACGGCGATGACCGGGAATTGGAGCATCCCATCCGCGGCCATGGCGCGCAGGCGGATGACGCCGGTGGTGGTTTCTTCGGTGCCGCCGATGATGCCCGGGAGCAGTTCACGGCGGTCCTTGTGGATGGTGGAAACCAGGTCGGCGCCATCATCCATGGTCATGTGGGGTTTGTGATCGAGGGCTGCACTGATGTGCTTGTAGTAGGTCAGGTTGTCCTCGCCTTTGATGGCAAAGGTTGGCACCTCGTACATATTGACCAGCGCCGCCGCCACGTCATCCTGGGTGGAAAGCGGGTTGGAGGCGGTCAGGACGAGGTCCGCGCCGCCCGCCACCAGTGTACGCGCCAGACTGGCGGTCTCGCTGGTGACGTGCAGGCAGGCCGACAGGCGCACGCCTTTGAGTGGTTTTTCTTTGGCAAACCGCTCGCGGATCAGGCGCAGGACGGGCATCTCGCGCTCGGCCCACTCGATACGACGGCGGCCGCCTTCGGCTAAATTCAAATCCTTGATATCATAATTATTCATCATTGCTCCTTTTTGTTAGGCAATCTGGTAATAAGGGATTAGGGAACAGGAGTTAGGAATCAGGTGATTTATTCACCATATTGCCTAATCACTAATCCCCAAGTAACTCGTTTAGTTTACCACCATCATCAAAATGTTCCCGGAAGCGCCTCACGAACTCTGCGCAGGTATACACATGGTTTTGAGGGCCCTTCTGCTCCAGGCAATAGACCGCCGCCAGCGAGCCGACCTGCCCGCACAGCCTCCAGTCCCAGCCATGGGCATATCCGGCCAGGAAACCTCCGCGAAAGGCGTCGCCCACGCCGGTCGGGTCCACAATCTGCCGTTCGGGAACGGTCGGAATGAAGACCTGCTCACCGCCGGTGTACAAGTCCGCGCCGTCCTTGCCGCACGTCAACACCACCACCTTGACGTGCTGGAGAATCTGCGCCAAGTCCCAGCCAGTCTTTTGGGCGATCAGCTCGAATTCGTAATCGTTGACAAAAAGGAAATGCGCCCCTTCCATGTCGCGTGCCAATTCCAAGCCTTCGAGGCGCGGGATTTGTTGCGACGGGTCGTACAAGTAAGGAATTTTGGCCTGGCGACACTCGGCGGCAAACTTGGTCATCGCGTCCGGGGTATTCGGTGAGACGATGACCAGGTCGGGGCGCGGCGTGACCTGAAGGATGCTCTGCCTCGCCGCAACTCCCATCGCTCCTGGATAGAACGAGGCCAGTTGCGCATTGGACTGGTCGGTGGTGGCAAAGAACGAGGCGGTGAACAATCCCGGTACCACCTCCATCAGGGCCGTGTCCACACCCGCACCTTCGAGGAATGCGCGGTAGTCGGCAAAGTCCTCGCCCACAGTCGCCATTACGCGCGGACGCTCTCCCAGCAGCGCCATCGTATAAGCGATATTGGGAGCCACACCGCCGCGCTGGCGGGACATGGAATCGACCAGGAACGACAGGCTGATCTTTTCCAACCGTTCGGGGAGGATCTGCTCCTTGAACAGGCCGGGGAAGGTCATTAAATAATCATAAGCGACCGAGCCGGTTAACAAAATATCCATTTCGTTATTCCTTGAAGGGGCGATCCTTGTCCCCGTTGGGGATGATATGGTCGCCCTGGGCAGGGACAAGCCCTGCCCCTACATTTTCTCTCAAATTCACATCGAATGGCGGACGTACAATCCCATTCTCGGTCACGATGGCGGTAATCAAGCGGTTGGGCGTCACATCGAAGGCCGGGTTGCGGGCTTTGGCCCCTTCCGGGGCGACGCGCTCGCCGTGGAATTGTATCCCTAAAACTTCGTCCGGGTCGCGTTCTTCGATGGGAATAAGACTGCCATCTGCGAGCGATAAATCAATTGAAGACGTGGGGGCCACCGAATAGACCGGCACGCCGTTATCGTGCGCCGCCAGCGCCAGCATATATGTGCCAATTTTATTGGCCACATCGCCGTTGGCGGTAATCCGGTCCGCGCCGAAAAGGACTTTCTGCACCTGACCGGAGCGCAGGAAATACCCGGCCATGTTGTCGCAGATGATTTCATAGGAAATGCCGTAATGCCCTAATTCCCAAGCCGTCAGACGAGACCCCTGCAGGCGCGGACGGGTCTCGTCCACCAGCACGTGGACGCGCTTGCCCTGCTCGTGCGCCGTGCGGACGACGCCCAGGGCCGTACCCCAGTCCACCACAGCCAGCGCGCCGGTGTTGCAGTGATGGAGGAGGGTGTCACCGTCGTCAATCAGCACCGACCCGTGTTCACCCATGCGCTTGTTGATGGCCACGTCTTCGTCGGCAATCCGTTGAGCTTCGGCAAGAACAAGAGTGCGCAAATCATCCACAGAACCGGTCGCAGCGTGGACAACCCGCAGAACCCGGTCCACTGCCCAAGCCAGGTTGACCGCCGTCAGGCGGGAGGCTTTCAATAACGCGGCGGCTGTTTCCAGGTCCAAAAGGAACTGTGCGGTGGATTGGGCGCGGGACTCCTGCGCGGCCAGTGCCAGCCCGAAGGCCGCCGACGCGCCGATGGCTGGCGCGCCGCGCACGGTCATATTGCGGATGGCTTCTGCGGTTTCTGTACAGGTATGTAAAGAGACAACTTCCAGCGCGGCAGGCAGGCGGCGCTGGTCTATCATACGCAGTTCGTGCGAGTCATTGTCCCAGAAAAGTGTCCGCATTTCACACTAAATAACGCCCTTGCAAGGGGCGTCGTAGTTACGGGCGTAGTTTATCATGCCGCGCCCGGAGTGACAAGTATTGACACGGCTTCTTTTCTCAATTATAAGATTACCATGATCACCAAACGATTGTCGCTCGGATTATGTCTGGTTTCGCTTTTGACTGGTTGTGTGTTCGGGCCTATCTCCACCCCCACCGGGACCCCCAGCCCGACTCTCCCGCCGGGTGTCACCCCGTCCGGCACACCCCTGCCCACCTTCACGCCCTCGCCGACACCTACTGCGGAAGTCCGCGTCGAAACCGGCGAACAGGCGTTCTTTAACGGCGACTATGACCGGGCGCTCTACGAGTACCAGACCGCTTTGGATACTTCCACCGACCCGGATGTGCGGGCAGCCGCGCTGTGGGGATTGGGACGCGCCGAATATGCCGTCAAAAACAATGGCCGCGCCCTGCAAACCCTCAGGCAGTTGACCAGTCAGTATCCGGCTTCTCCAAATGCACTCCGCGCTTATTTCCTGATGGGCGAAATTTACATGGCGCTCACAAGATATACGGAAGCCGCCCAGGCTTATACCGTTTATCTGGCGCTGCGTCCCGGGGTGATTGATGCTTATGTCCAGGAACAACGCGGTGACGCCTATGCTGCGGCCGGTAATGATGCCGAGGCTATTGCCGCCTACCAGGTTGCCTTGACTGCTCCCCACATCGAGGACGATACCGCCTTGCAGATTAAAATTGCCCGGGCATATGTCAGCCTGGGGGAACCAACCACAGCACTGGGGATGTACGACACAATCTTCGCGGCAAGCTCGAACGATTATGTGAAAGCCCAGATGGATTTTCTCTCCGGTCAAATCCACCTGTCACTCGGACAAACCGACCAGGCCACCCAGCGTTTCCTCCACACCGTAGATAATTATCCATTAGCCTACGATTCCTATTCGGCATTGGTGGCTTTAGTGAATGCCGGTGTTCCAACAGATGACATGAATCGTGGTCTGGTGGATTACTTCGCCGGTCAATATGGCTATGCCCTGGATGCTTTCCAGCGCTATATAGAAGCCAATCCCCAGAATGACGGCACAGCCCTTTACTACAAAGCGCTCACATTATTCGCTTTAGGTCAATACGAAGATGCGGTCCAGTCATGGGATGTGTTCATCCAAGACTATCCGGATAACCCGCATTGGGCAGCCTCCTGGAACGGAAGTATTTCTCTCCCGGGGCGCGCCTTTACGCAGTGGTATTTCCTTGGCCAGGTTGATGTTGCCGCGCAGACCCTGCTCACCTTTGTCCAACAGGCACCCGCCGACGCAAACGCTCCAATCTACCTGGTGGAGGCTGGCCGCATTCAGGAACGCGACGGGAAACTGGAAGAGGCAGCTCAAACCTGGGATCGGGTCGCTGACGAATACCCCGGCAGTGAACTCGTCCCGCAGGCTCTCTTCTGGGCCGGGATTGCCCGCACCCGTCTCGGGAAATATAACGATGCCCTGGTCGCCTTCCAACGCGACTCCATCCTTTCAACGAACTTGGAAGACCAGATACGCGCCCATTTCTGGATCGGCAAGGCGCAACAGGCCTTGGGCGATCCTGCTGCGGCACAGGCTACCTGGCAGCAAACCGCGGCCCTCGACCCGACCGATTACTACAGCCTGCGCGCCCAGGATATGCTCTTTAACCGTCCCGCTTTCGACCCGCTGCCGGCTGTCAACCTGACCGTAAACCTGACCGCCGAGCGCGCCGAGGGCGAGGCCTGGCTGAGAGTCACCTTCAATCTGCCAACAGACACCGATCTCAATACCCCCGGCGCGCTTCTCGCGGACCCGCGTCTCATGCGCGGCACCGAGTTCTGGAGGCTTGGCCTGGACGCCCAAGCCCGTCTGGAATTTGACTCTCTGCGCACCGCTGTTGAACAGAATCCTGCCGATTGCTACCGCCTGGCAAATTACCTGCTCGACCTGGGACTTTATTACCCGGCTATTTTTGCTATCCGCCAAGTGCTCACCCTGGGCGGGATGAACACCCAGTCCCAGACGCTGGCCGCACCTGCTTACTTCAACCATGTCCGTTACGGGTTGTATTATCAAGAGCTCATCCTCCCATCCGCTCAACAAGCCGGATTCGATCCACTTTTCCTGTTTTCCGTCATGCGGCAGGAAAGTCTCTTTGATAAGTTTGCTCACTCCTCTTACGCGATTGGTCTGATGCAAATAACCCCCGACACCGGGCAATTCATTGTAGATAACCTGGGCTGGCCCCCCAATTACACATCAGAAGATCTCTACCGGCCAATGGTCAGTGTTGGTCTGGGCACATCCTATCTGCTGACCCAACGCATCCGCTTCAATGGTGACCTTTTCACAGCCTTAGCCTCCTACAATGCCGGCCCTGAAGCCGCCCCCATCTGGCGCGACCTTTCTGGCCCGGACCCCGACCTGTTCGTGGAAGTCATCCGTTTCGAAGAGACGCGTAACTATATCCGCAGCATCTACGAAATATATGCGATGTACCGCTCGCTGTACACGACGGTCCCGTAAACTTCCCACCAAAGTTTATCTCCCGCAGAAAATCTGCGGGAGATTGTTTTTAACCGATGTGGTCCACGATCTTTTTGTGGAGTGTATCCGCGTCCAGGTCGATCACTGAAATCAATTTGTCGCGTCCGCCAACTCCAGCCACCACTTCCAAATGATTAAGGGGTACATCCAGAACTTTTGCCAGAAACTTGAGAAGCGCCACATTGGCCTTCCCTTCCACCGGTGGCGTTGTCAGATGGACTTTGACCGTCCCGTCACTCAAGATATCGACAATTTCGTTCTTGCTGGCACGCGGTGTAACCCGTACTGCCAGGGCTGCGCCCGTCTTGCCATTGTGCAAATGAAAAGACCTTGATCCCATAAGTCACCTCAAAGAGCATAAAGAAAACTGATCAGGGCATAAAACAGGATTTCGACCAAAATGATTAATATCAACGGACTCAAGTCAAACATCCCTACCAGTGGCACAATCCTGCGAATAGGCGCCAGCAACGGACGAAGGACACGATCCAGTGCATTGCGCACCGGATGGTAAGGGCTGAGAAAATACGAAAGTATCGAATCAACAATCACCAGCAAAATGATCAGATTAGCCAGCGTGCTGATTATTTTTGCAATGAAATTAATCATAAATCCTCTATACCGGGCGCGGCCCTAAAATTGCCTGACCCACTCGCACATAGGTTGCTCCTTCCTCTATGGCAGCAATAAAGTCCGCACTGGTTCCCATCGAAAGTTCTGTCCAATCGGTCTGAGGAAAGTGCTCCCTCAAAAAAACCTGCAGCCGGCGCAAATGCTGGAAGTAGGGGCGCGTTTGCTCTGGATCATCGAAGAAGGGCTCTCCTCGCCGCTGACATTGACCTCCAACAGCACCGGCAGTGTCCGGCCTGACTCATCACAGTACCGGTCCAGCCGTCCGGCAAGTTTGACGCTGTCCAGCGAATGCAGCATTGAAAAGTGCCCGGCCACCAAATCGGCCTTACGACTCTGAACATGGCCGATCATGTGCCATTCTACTGCAGTTTCCGGGAGAGCGGCGATTTTGGCGACAGCTTCCTCGGCATAATTTTCGCCCAGAATGGACGCCCCGGCCGCGATCGCCGCCCGGACGACCTCCAACGGCTGAGACTTGGATACGACCACCAGGTGTACCGTCCCCGCTGCGCGCCCAGACCGGGCAGTTGCTTCGGCAATCTGACCGAGGACACGCTGATAACGTTCACGAATAGCGGAGATCAGGGCTTCATTCATGTCTGGATTATACCAATGCAATGATTGCACCAAATCGGCCGGTGCGGCCCTTCTCAGCGCGGTGTGAATACCAGTCCTCGGTATGACAGGCGGTACACAACCCGGCTACTTCAATATGACGCACCCCGGCCTGTTCAAGGAGCAGGGTATTGGCTGCCCATAGATCGAATTTCATGTGACCAGCGCCCGCTGAGAGCAAACTCGAAGCATCGCTCCCAAAAGCTTGCTGCACCTGAATGACTACGTCCGGGCCGACTTCGTAATGGTCCGGGCCAATGGATGGGCCAATCGCTGCCTGTATATCGGCCGGGTTTGAACCGTAGTGTTTCTGCATCGCTTCCACCGCAAAATGGACCGTGCCGTGCAGCGTGCCCATCCAGCCGGCGTGGGCAATGCCCGCCACCTTGCGAATAGGATCGTGAAGCATGATCGGCACGCAATCCGCGAAGCGCATCATCAGCGTAAGCCCGGGTCTGTCCGTCAGGATGGCATCCGCCTGCAGATGAGGTGACTCCGGAGAGCGCGGGGATTCTGCAATTGCCACCTCAACGCCATGTACCTGCCAGACATCATAAACAGAAGCCGGGTCTCGCTCCAGGGTAGCCAGCGCGAGACGACGATTTTCGCGCACCCGCTCCAGGTCATCGCCGACCGTGCTGCCCAAGTTCAGCGCTGCCCACGGGTCCGGGCTGACACCTCCCCGCCGGGTAAAAACGGAATGAGTCAAACCGTGGCCCAATCCCTCGAATTGAAAATAACGGATTTCGCCGTGCGACTGAAAAGACATGCGAAAGTTTATTTCTTGAGAACGGCGAACTTCTTGGCCAGCAAGCGCCTTGTATCGGCCATGCTCTCTTCGATGAGCGAAAACATGAACCAGGCAGTGGTAAGGCCAAACACGAAACCGGTCAGCGCGCGCAGAAGCGGGGTGCTCTCACGATATGGCAGGATGGATTGGATAAACGTGCTGGGGATCTGGCTGAATAATTGCGAGAAACCATCCAGGCCAATCGGCCCCAAACCGACCAGCACCCAGATCAGCCAGTGCAGTTTCGGCAGCTTCCGCCCGGTGAGGGCATAGACCACACCAAATAAAGCCATCGCGCCCCAGATGGCAACGTCCCGCTCGCACAGGGCAACCTTATAGCCGAGCAGCGCATTACCTTCGAAAAGCCGCGCCTGGAGCCGGCTGGGATCGGTCAAATCGGTGATACCGCTGACCTGTTCGAAAGTGAGCACAGCGGGTATTTTCGCGGCGGCGTGCGGATAATAAGCCTGTTCGCCAAACAAGAAAAACGAGCGGAACGCCCACTGATGGCACAGTGGCCTGTAGATTTTGTAAATCACCTCGGCCGGTGTGTGCCAGCCCGCCTTCTTGAAAATCGGTGCCAGGAATGGGATCCCTATGTACAGGATCAGGAACAAATTGAAAATGGCCAGGTAGTGTTTCGATATCCAGTAAGAGATTTTATCCGCTTTGCTGATCGTCTGAGTGCGCGAGGTGTTCACCTGGAATGTTTTGTCGTTGATATTTTCCAATTGGAACCGGCGGTCAGCGGCTGCAGCGAGAGTCATCTTCAAATCTTGGCGCGTAAAAGGCGCTTTCAGCCGGAACGGCCCCGCCTCCACGACCGGGATTTCCAGGGCGAAAGTATCCCGTAGAGAAGGATCGGAGTCAATATCGAGAATCGCCAGTTGATGCGGGATCACCTCCTGCAAGGCATTCAAATCTTCTTCGGCCTGCTTACAGAGTTCACAACCAGCGCGGGTATATAACGTGACAGTAATCATTTATTTATGCCTTCATGGAAAGATTTTGGTCGAGTAGGCCTGCGCTCATGGAGTAATCAACGATGGCGCGGATAACCCCCCTTGCGTCAATAAAATAACTGGTCGGATAAACCATAGTTTTTATTCACCCTTATAGGCCGAAGTTAATGAGGGGGATGTAATTAGCCAACACGCTGAACGAACCCAAAAAGAGCAGGATGCCGACCACAATCAAGAGTACCCCCATCACAATTTCGACCATACGCATTAATTTACTGTAGCGGCGTAGAAGAGTGCTCACCCAACCAATCCCCAGGGCAGCCAGCAGGAATGGAATTGCCAACCCGGCGGAATATGCAACTCCCAAGGTTGTCCCCTTGACGATTGAGCCGCCATTCACGGAGAAGGTCATAATCCAGCCTAATACCGGTCCAATACACGGCGACCAGCCGGCTGAGAAGAAAATGCCCATCAACACTGATGAGATATAACCCAAGCGGCGATCCACCTGGGAGTGGACACGCAGGTCATATTCCAAAAAAGGGATGCGGAAAACACCAATCATGTGCAGGCCGAAAACAACGATAACGAACCCGCCTAATTTGGCCAGCCAGGTGCGCACATCATAGAGCAATAACCCAAGCGCCGAAGCAATGATATTGAACAGAATAAAGACCAGGCTGAAACCGAGCACGAATGCCAGGCCGTGCGAAAAAGTCACCCAGCGGTTCTTACCGGACGATTCGCCACCAGCGGCGCGCCCGCCTAAATATCCGATATAGGCAGGTACAAGCGACAAGACACACGGAGAAAGAAAAGAAGCCAGGCCCGCCAGAAACGCAAGGCCGATCGTCACATTGAAATTATTCATTTCACCTCAGCACCATTAAAGTGTATCTTCTACAATCACGTGGGTGCTACCGCTCGTATAGTCGTTCCAGGTGATTTCTCCCGTATCCAGCCCGACTTCCGGCTGCGACCAGCGGAAGATCCATTTCGCATCCTCCGGTTTGCAGTTAACACATCCATGCGAACGCACTGTGCCGAAATCGTTATGCGAGGTGGCGGCATGGATAGCCACACCGTCGCCCACGAAAAGCGTCGTCCAGGAAATTCCCGGAAGGTCGTAACTGGAGGCCACAGTATTGGCTGCCATCCGGACGGATATCAACTTCCGCCAGACGGCATGCTCACCCAGCGGTGTCGAGTTTTCCTGTATGCCCGTTGAGACGCGGCAAAAATAGACTTCCCGGTCGCCTTCTTTGCACGTTAAAGTCTGGTAAATCAGGTTCACAACGACTTTCTTGGTAGCAGGGTCAACATCCGGGTTGATCGGCGAGACATCTTCCCCGGTCAACGGGCGAAAAGTCGCCCCTTCTGCCCAGAAGAGGTCGCCGGGATTTCCATAACGCTCATTGACATGGTATTGGATCGTACCTGTATCCGTCGTCCGGACCTGGTCAACCCACATGACTTGCGAATAGTAAAGACGCGCTTGCAAACTATAGGTGATGTGGTCACGCATCCAGCCGGAAACCGCAGCGGGGTTTTCCATCAATAGGTCCACATAAGGAACCGTTACTTCGCCCCAAAAGCCAGCCTGGCCCTCCAGCAACGCCGACAGGGGCGCATTGGGAAGGTTTCGGCATGGCTGGAGATAGGAGGAATAGATGTACCCCTCGGGCGTCTCCACCCAGCGCTGGTTGGGGAGATTAAGATCAATATTTTCGGCGCTGACTTCTTTCAGCCAGGGGAAAACTTCATCACGCTGAGCATCGCGTACCTTCGTGCTGCCAACATCGGGATGCAACATGATCGGGATCGTGCCGCCCCATTGCATACTTGTATCGGCTGTGCAATTGCGCCCCAGTAAATCGGCCTGAGGAAAATCAGGCAAAAGAACAGCACGCCTTATTTGGTGTAACCCCAGCCAGGATGTCAAAGGACGCAACGCCATAGCGCCCAAGCCAAGGCCAGCCACCTTCAGAAAATCACGGCGGGAAACAGGTCGGTTGGATGAATTCATGCGGCCAAGGATAACCGTAAACGGAAAGGAAGTCAACTGGAACCGTAAACGCGGCCTACAGGGTACTGCGTCCCGTACTGGAACCGGGACTACCACGTAAATATTCGAACCCGAATCATTGTTTTTTCCCGACTTTTCTGCCTCTTCAATTCAATTATTTATGAGTCCACTGCAAAAAGGTCTTTAACACGAAGGACACGACGTATACAAAGGATAAGTGATAAAGGCTTTTTCTTCGTGCCCCTTCGTGACCTTTATGTTTAGATGGTTTTTTCAGTATAGTCATTTATACAAGAAGCAGTAAAAGAAGCGGGCCTTTGGGAATTCCCGTGATAAAGGGAAAGCTTTGGGGATGTTCCCCTTATTTACCCCATCACCACGGCGATTCCCAAATAACAAAAAATCCCGCCGCCCGGATTCGGGCGGCGGGAATATATATGGGCAGTAAAAATTATTTCACATCACCAACAACCAAGGTAGTCGTGGTGAAGCCGGTTGCATCAGCAGCGGGGTCCAGGTAGACAGGTACCGAATAGGTATTCGTCTCACCTGCCGCAATGGCATCACCGGTCGGGTAGATGGTAGTGTATTCCATCGCGAGTAGGTTGTTCTGGGCATCCATTACCATAGCCAACACCGTAATGCTGCTCAGACTCTTGCCACTGGTATTGGTAACAGTGCCGTTGAAGGTCCAGGTTGCACCTTCTTTTTGCACTGATTCACCGGGAGCGGACAGATCAATAAATTCATCGTACGGTGTGGATGTGAACCCGGTGTCAGGCTGTACAGTGTAAGTATCTACTAGAGCGGCCTGGTCAGGGTTGTAGTCGACATTACTGAACGATGAAATATTGAAGGGCGATGCCGCGCCTGGTTTCACCGGAACAGGAACAAAGGCATAACTGGCATCCAAAACCGTACCATCCGCAGCATATAGACCTCCAACCACCTGGGAATCATCGAGCGTCTGGGCGGAATTATTGGTGATCCAGCCAACAAGACGGGCAGAACCGTCCTGATCGAAATAGTAGTTGGTGACTTTAACCTCCATCGGATAATCGGTCACACTATCGGTCCCATCCGCGTCCCAATAAAGTTGCCATTTGGTCCCGCCACCCGGGATG
>JAPLGV010000479.1 GCA_026389975.1 Chloroflexota bacterium | reverse complement strand
TGCTTGGTGGTGAACAGAGTTCATGGCGACTTCTCAATAATTGGGGGGAAGATGGGGGTTCGCAAGCGGGCGAAGCCCGCTTGCGAACCCCCATACCCCACTTTTTTAAGAAGTTACCTCAGATAACCTGTCAGGGTTTTTTGTTGTATGGTTGGATTAACCGGGCGTGATGCGATTCTCAAGCGTGCGGCTGAAAATCTCTTCCTGCTCATCCTTGAGAATGGACTTTGACTTCCTGCTCTTTGCAGAGCTTTTCTTATCATCCGCGCGTTCCTGGGCTTTCTGGAATGCGATCTGGAAAGCCGTCAGTTCGGGCTCTTTGGCTTCTGGCTCCTGGACGAACTCTTCCTGTTTCTTGCCTTTCTTGCCGCTGCGTCCCTTGCGTGGTTCGGACTTTTTGACCTCAGCCACCACTTCTTCTGGTTTGGGCATGGCGGCTTTGATGCTCAGGCGGATCTGCTTCTTGCGGCGGTCCACGTCCAGGATTTTAGCCTCTACTTCGTCGCCCTCTTTCAACACTTCGGACGGATTCTTGACGTAGTCATGCGAAATCTCGCTGACGTGCACCAGGCCGGGGCGCTCGGCGCCGATTTCCACGAACGCGCCGTACGTTTCCAGGCGGGATACTTTGCCTTTGACAACCATATCGGGCTTCAGTTCGCGCCATTCAAGGGTCAAAGGCTCGACCATGGTCAGTTCCACGCGGTCGTCGTGTACGCGGCGCACCCACACGTTTACTTCTTGACCGACCTGAATAATTTCTTCAACGCGGTTGACCGAGTCTTTCTGCAATTGTGAGATGTGGATAACGCCGGGTACTTTTTGCCCGATGTCTACGATGGCCCCCGCAATGGTGGTTTTAATGACTTTGCCTGTCAGACGTGCCTTTGGTTGCAGCGCGTTTTCAGGCGCCGCGTTTTTTGTTTCCATATCGCTTACTCCCGTAATTTCTTGATTTGAGCCGAAGGCGGATTATACCTGCTTCGGGGGTAACCGTCAATCACAATTTCCGTTTTCTTACGAAAAAAAAAATAAAATAAAGGGTCTGGCATACGCCAGACCCTTTCTCTGCTGACCCATCCATGGTTTCTTCTTACATCCCGGCCATAAATGCCAATCCGATAGTGCCCGGACCGGCGTGCGTCCCAATGACCGGCGAGACGGACGCAAAGACCGTCTCGATTGGCTGCAACTGAAGGGCGGCGGTGTTGAGTGCGGCGCGCGCCTCAGCCTCAGCGTTGGCGTGCAGCGTGGCCAGCCGGACCGGGGTCCGGCCTGCGATGTGCTGGGCGACCAGGTCAATCATCCGGTCTATGGCCTTTCCCTTGGTACGGACTTTTTCCACCGATTCGATCCGTCCATCCCGCAGTTCGAGGATCGGCTTGATATTCAGCGCCGAACCGAGCAGCGCCTGCGCACCACCGATGCGGCCGCCGCGGCGCAGGAATTCCAGCGTATCTACCACGAAATAGACGCCGGTATGGTCGCGGGCTTTTTCGGCCAGTTTTTGGCATTCGGCCAGGTTGGCTCCGTCCTGAGCGGCCCGGGCGGCAACCAGCACCTGGAAGCCCATTGCCATCGCCGTGGAATTGGAGTCAACGATGGAAACTTTATCGGCGGCTTTTGACAGCATCTCACGCGCCTGGGTGGCAGACTGGATTGTGCCGGAGAGTTTCGAGGAGATGAAAATACCCAGCACATCGTAACCACTTTCCAGTAGTTTCTCAAAGGCGGCTTTCATGTCAACGATCGAGACCTGGGATGTGGTCGGCATGACCTTGGCGGTCTCCAGCCGTTTGTAGAAATCATCCGGCATGATGTCCACACCGTCGCGGAAAGTTTCCTCGCCCCAGATCAGTACCTGAGGTGTAACTGTAATGTGATGCGCTTTCAACAGTGCATCGGGGAGATAGGCGGTGCTATCGGTAATAACTGCAACTTTCGACATACTTTCTCCTTTGGCAGGGAATTTTGAGACACTCGATTATACAAAGATATAACCCTGATAGTTCCCTTTGGACGCGCTTTTCCTTGACCATCTGCCTGTTATCGGCTAAAATCTGTCCGCCTTCGGGCAATTGCTTTTTAATGAAGAGATAACATGTTCGAGACGCTGACCGGACGGCTTACCCAGCTTTTTGACCAACTGCGGAAACGCGGCAAACTATCCGAAGCCGACGTTGATGTTGCCATGCGGGAAGTCCGCCTGGCGCTGCTGGAAGCCGACGTGCACTACAGCGTGGTCAAGGACTTTATCACCCGCGTACGCATGCGTGCAGTTGGGTCGGAAGTCTCGAAGGCTCTCAACCCGGGCCAGCAGGTCGTTAAAATCGTCAACGAGGAAATGGTCGCCACGCTCGGCGAACCCGCTCCGCTCAACCTTTCCGGCGAGAAGCCGCGCATGTTGATGCTGGTCGGTTTGCAGGGCTCGGGCAAAACGACCGCCGCCGGGAAACTGGCGAGCTTCCTGCGCGGGCGTGGTGAACGCGTCATGCTCGTGGCCGGGGACAAGTACCGCCCGGCGGCAGCGGAGCAGTTGCGGACCCTGGGCCAGCAACTGGAAGATCCGGTCTTTTTCGAGGCCAACATCAAACCGCCCGAACTGGCGAAGCGCGCCTTCCAAAAAGCGAAAAATGGTGGCTACACCGTCGTCATCCTGGACACGGCCGGCCGCTCCCAATTGGATGAAACCCTGATGGGCGAACTCCAGGCCATTGTCCGGAACGTGCCTCCCGCTGAAATCCTGCTTGTAGTGGATGCGATGATTGGCCAGGAAGCCCTGCACGTCGCTGAAGGCTTCCGGGATGTCGTTCCGCTCACCGGTCTCATCATGACCAAAATGGACGGTGACTCGCGCGGCGGTGCGGCCATCTCCATCCGTTCGGTGACTGGCGTCCCGATCAAGTTTATCGGGACAGGTGAAAAACTGGACGCGCTGGAAGCCTTCCAGCCCGAACGTCTGGCTTCCCGTATCCTGGGCATGGGTGACGTACTCGGCCTGATCGAAAAAGCCGAGGCAGCCTTTGACGAAAATCAGGCCCAGAGGCAGGCGGAACGTCTCGCCAAAGGCGAGTTTACACTCGAAGACCTGGTTGAAATGCTGCGCTCGTCAAAAAAGATGGGCCCGATGAGCCAGATGGCGGATATGCTCCCTGGCGAAATGGGACGGGCTGCCCGCAATATCTCGCCCGAAGAGCTGGACCGTTCGACGAACCGCACAGAAGCGATCATCAATTCAATGACACCCTCCGAGCGTCGTAACCCGGATGTGCTGAACGCCAGCCGCCGCAGACGTATCGCCCGTGGCTGCGGGCTTGAGGTCCAGGATGTGAACCGGTTGGTAAAACAGTTCCGCGAGATGCAAAAAATGTTCAAAATGCTGCAAAAAACCGGCGGACGCGGCCTGTCGCGTTTGTTCGGATGAGGTAAAATGTAGGGGTGGCGTTTGTCGTCACCCAGGGCAGGGCGCCCTTTGGGCACTTTGCAATCCCTACCCTGCCAAATTGAAGGTTCTCAGCACCGCACTGCGCACTCCTTTCTGCCCCTCTCTGCGCGGCCTGCTGATGCCAAAAAACTGACAACAACATTTGAAGGAGAATTTTCTAATGGTTCGTATTCGTCTTCGCCGTACTGGTCAAAAGGGCCAGCCGTCTTACCGCCTGGTCATTGCGGACAAGGAAAGCCCGCGCGATGGTCGCTTCCTGGAAATCGTTGGCTTCTACAATCCGCGCACTGAACCGGCTACTCTGAACATCAAAGAAGACCGCGTCTACGAGTGGATGAGTAAAGGCGCCCAGCCGAGCGAGTCGGTGGCTCAGTTGTTCAAGACCGCCGGCACCGCGGAACGCATCGAGCGTTTCAAGGCTGGTGAATCTGTAGAGACTCTGCTGACCGAGGCTGAAACAGCCAGGGCGGCACGCGTCCCCACCAACAAAACCGGTAAGTGATCGTGGCAACGACTTCAGGCGTTAAAGCGACTCCACCTGCCCTCCCGGAAGGACATCCGGACGGTGTGGCGGGCGGTGCCAGGGAAGTCGTTACTACACTCATATTGAGATGCCATGAAAGCAATCACAGAATATATCGCTAAATCCCTCGTAGACCATCCGGATGAAGTTGCTGTAGACGAGATCCGTCACGGCAACCGTGTGACACTGGAACTGAGTGTTGCCAAAGACGACATGGGTCGTGTCATCGGCAAGGGTGGGCGGGTAGCCAATGCCATCCGCACCCTGCTGCGGGTGGCCGCTGAGCGTGAAGGTTGCCAGGTCACGCTTGACGTGGTAGAACCCTAACAGTATGTCTGGTGCCAAAAAACGACCTGCAGGCCCGCCAACTGCTGGCGGGCCTGCTTTCTTGGTAGTCGGGAAGGTGCGCCGTCCGCATGGTGTACATGGTGAAGTAGTGGCGGAAATCTACACAGATTTTCCCGAACGCTTAAGCCCGAAGAAAGCCATCTACCTCGGCGAAAAGCATGGGAAGTTGTTCATTGCCAGCCAGCGGCCTCACAATGAGGGACTGCTTCTTGGCTTTGAGGGCGTAACTACTCCCGAGCAGGCAGGCCGTTATCGAAACCAGATTCTCTCCATTGCCGCATCGGAAGCGTCCGAACTACCCGAAGGTGAGTTTTATTTCCACAAACTGCTCGACCTGGAAGTAGTGGATGAGGCGGGCAATCCCCTCGGTACACTGACAGAAATCCTGGAGACCGGCGCGAACGATGTTTATGTGGTGACAGCCTCAGCCGGGCGCGAGCTTCTGCTCCCGGCCATCCCCGAGGTCGTTCTGGACGTGGACCTGGACGCAAAAACAATGAAGGTACGTTTACTCCCCGGCCTTGTTGATGAAGAAGGTAAGAATTCGTAACTAATAAGGTACAAAGACACACAGAAAGTATATTTGTGATTTGGTGTCTTTGCGGTCCATCCGGTTGGAGTTCAAGCATACAGGGTACTGAGCAAATATCCGAACCACAGGGTACTGCGCAAATATGTGAACCCAAATTGCTGTAATTGCTTGTATTTTGATCGTTCAAAGTTAACGTATTTATGCAAGAAGCAGTAAAATCCCGTTATTTTCGAGCTTTTCGATACAGGAAAATTCATGGCTTTATGCAAGAAGCAGTAAAAAGAAACCCGGTGTTCCCGTCATTTCACTCTTACAAACCGTCGCTTGCCCACTTGCAGCACACCCGGATGCGGGAAAGTGGCGTCGAACTTCTCCAGTATTTTTCCATCCAACTTAACACCTTTTTGCTCTTTCATGCGCCGTCCTTCGGATTTACTCGCCACCAGACCGGCCGCCACCAGCACGTCCAGCACGGTCTGACCAGGCTGGAGGGCAAACTCGGGCATATTGTCAGGTACGTCCCTTTGCTGAAAGACTTTCTTGAAGGCTCCCTCGGCAGCCAGGGCGACGGCCTCGTCGTGGAAGATGGTCACGATCTCACGCGCCAGCGACATCTTGGCATCGCGCGGGTGCAGCGTCCCAGAATTGAGACCGGCTTCGAATTCGGCAATCCGGTCGGGGGTCCAGCGCGTGACGAGACGCATGAACGATCCCATGGCCTTGTCAGGCACAGACATCACCTTTCCGTACATATCTTCCGGCGTCGAAAGCAGCGGGATATGGTTGCCCAGCGACTTGCTCATCTTGACTTCGCCGTCGGTACCGGGCAAAATGCCCAGGATGATGGCAATATTGGGCTTATCGCCCAGAGAAGTCATGATCTTGCGAGCCGCGGTGACGATGTTGAAAAGCTGGTCGGTACCGCCCACCTGAACATCAGTCTGCAAGGCATGGGCATCGTAGCCCTGCATGATGGCGTAAAATGTCTCGTGGAGGTAGATCGGGTCGCCGTTATTCCAGCGTTTGCGGAAGTTCTCGCGGGTGACGAACTGCTGAATGGTGAAATTGGAGGCCAGTTCGATCAACTCGACAAAAGTCAACTCAGACAGCCACTCGGAGTTGAAGCGGATTTTGGTCTTGTCGCGGTCGAGGATTTTGTAAGCCTGTTCAGCGTACGTATGGGCGTTAAATTCGACTTCCAGCTGGGTCAGGCGCGGGCGGAGCTTATCCTTGTCGGACGGGTCGCCAATCAGCGAAGTGAACGAGCCGACCACAAACGTGACCTCGTGGCCGAGTTCCTGGAACTGGCGCAGTTTGCGCATCGGAACGGTGTGACCGAGATGCAGGTCCGAAGTACGCGGGTCGAAGCCGCAATAGACGCGCAGTGGACGATGTTCTCTCTCAGCTTCGATAAGTCGCTGGCGCAGTTCATTGGCCATGTTCGTTTTCAGTTCTTCGTCGCCGTATTCGGTGCCCTGCATCAGAAGAGCGACTTGTTCTTCAATGTTCATAAAATATCTCCATTCGTACAGCATTACACTATCATGGGGGGAATGCAATCATATTATGCATGATTGGAATTCCCTGTGACAGATCATAACAAAACAGCCATCAGAGCGATTACGAGGGTAATCTACCACCTATTCATGGCGTTTTTGGCTTGTGTATCTCACCAACAAAAAAGCGCCTGCCGCAGCAGGCGCATCCTTCCCACCTGCAACGGCGTTTAAGGGTGGGAATAATAGTAAAGGGAAGTAAATCCGGCGTTCATATCGCTGCAATTATACAGCATTTCTCTTCAGACGCCAGTTATTTCTGCTCAATATCCCGCGCCCCCCGGCGGGTGTTGTCTTCCATATCCATGAACATCAGCAACGCCTGGGCCACGCCTTGTAAAACGACAAAATAGACTACCCCGCGCAGAGGCTGCTCGAACAGGTAAAGGATGCTTTGGACAACATCCGTAAATCCCATTCCCGTCCAAAACCCGCGCGCGATTTGCAAGACCATTGCCAGTGCCTGAACCAGCCACTCAAGCGCATAAACTCCCACCACCACCCAGGAAAGAATCTTCGCCACAGATGTCAGGCGCAGGACGGTATCCTTACAGAAATATGTTCCCAGGAAATTTTCACGTTTCTCCATATTCAATCTGTACTCTCCTTCCATTTTGTTATAATAGTTCACTTACAGGCTTCTATATGGAATTATACCGAAAAGGACCGGATTATGGACACAACTGACCTCCCCAACAAGCCAACCAACTTCATCCTTGAAGCGGTCGCCGAGGATCTGAAAACGGGCCGCTTCAACTACGTACGCACCCGCCTCCCACCCGAGCCGAACGGCTACCTGCATATCGGGCATGTCAAGGCATTCCTGATTGACTATAACACCGCCAAGGAATTCGGCGGTGAGTTGATCCTGCGCTTCGACGACACCAACCCGACCAAGGAAGAGACCGAGTTTGTGGAAGCCATCGAAGATGACGCCCGCTGGCTGGGAATCCAGTGGGTCAAAGTGACATTCGCATCGGATTATTTCGACCGGCTATACGAATGGGCCATCCGGCTCGTCAAAAAAGGTCTGGCCTACGTGGACGACCAGACTCCCGAGGAAATGAGCGCCAGCCGCGGCACTCTGCCGCGTGGCACAAAGTGGAGTCAGACCGAATCGGCCTTAAAACCCGGTACGGAGTCCCCCTACCGGAATCGTCCGGTCGCAGAAAACCTCGATCTGCTGGAACGCATGAAGAACGGCGAGTTCCCTGAAAGCAGCCGCGTCCTGCGCGCCAAAATTGATATGGCCCACCCCAACCTCGTCATGCGTGACCCGGTCATGTATCGCATCATGCATGCTGCACACCACCGCACCGGCGATAAGTGGTGCATTTACCCGATGTACGACTGGTCGCACGGTCAGAACGACTCGATGGAGGGCATCACGCATTCGCTCTGCTCGCAGGAATACATGATTCACCGTCCGCTCTACGAGTGGTTCCTGGAGCAACTGGGGGAGTTCAAGTCACGCCAGATCGAGTTTTCCCGACTCAACCTGACCTATGCCATGATGCACAAGCGTAAACTGCGCAAATTGGTCGAGACGGGCATTGTGGGCGGCTGGGACGACCCGCGTCTCACCACCCTGCGCGGCCTGCGCCGGCGCGGGGTGACCCCTGAAGCCATCCAGACTTTCATCGCTCAAGTCGGCGAGACAAATAATGATAGTTGGGTGGACATGGCCCAGCTGGAAGCCTGCATCCGTGATGACCTGAACAAGCGCTCCCTACGCCGCAGCGCCGTCCTGCACCCACTCAAGCTGGTCATTGACAACTATCCCGATGGTCAAGCCGAAGAGATGAGCGCCATCAACAATCCAGAAGATGAGACTGCCGGGGCGCGCAAGGTTCCTTTCTCGAAGGTGTTGTACATCGAACAGGATGACTTCCGTGAGGCTCCCCCGCCCAAATATTTCAGACTGTATCCTGGAAACGAGATCCGACTGCGTTACGCCTATCTGGTCAAATGCACCGGCGTCACGCGGGACCTGGCCACTGGTGCGGTGACCGAGGTGCATTGCACCTACGACCCGGCCACGCGCGGCGGTGACGCCCCCGATGGACGCAAGGTTAAATCCACCATCCACTGGGTCTCGGCACAGCATGCAGTGAAAGCCGAAATCCGACTCTACGACCGGCTGTTTACCGTCGAAAACCCGGATGTGGGAGATGATATCAATTCCATCATCAATCCCAACTCACTCGAAACGCTGAACGAATGTTTCCTCGAGCCATCCCTGGCGGAGGCCAAGCCCGGCGACAAATTCCAGTTCGAGCGCACCGGTTATTTCTGCGTGGACCTGGACTCTGCTCCCGGTAAATTGGTCTTCAACCGCACGGTAACGCTTAAAGACACTTGGGCAAAAATAGAGAAAAAGCAATAGTCTCCATACGCAGGTCACGCGAAAAAGCGTGACCTGCTGCCTGATGCAAGGAAGAGGATGCTGGCATGAAAGATCCAACCAACGGCAAAGTTGTCATCTTAACCGGCGCATCCAGCGGAATCGGGGCGGCGGTTGCACGGCGTTTGGCGCGTGACGGCATGCGTCTGACGCTGGCCGCCCGTCGCCTGGACAGGCTCGAACAGGTCGCTGCCGAAGTCGAGGCTCTTGGCGGGGAAGCCCTCGTCGTGCAAACCGATGTGCGCAACCGCGACGAACTCCAGCGCATGGTACAGGCCACGCTCGACCGGTGGGGACACATTGATGTGCTGCTCAACAATGCCGGGCTAGGCCATGACAGACTACTGATCCGTTTTAAGCCGGAAAAGATCCGCGACGAGATCCACATCAACCTGATCGCCGTCATTGAGTGCGCCCAAGTGGTTCTGCCTGTGTTCCTCCGCCAGAAATCGGGGCATATCATCAACGTCGCCTCGATAGCAGGATTGATCGCCACGCCCGGAGGAACCGTTTACAGCGCCAGCAAATTTGGGGTCAACGGTTTTTCCGACGCTCTCCGTCGGGAATTGCGCGGCTCCGGTATTCACGTTTCGGCTTTTTGTCCAGGATTCACGCCGACGGAAATCTCCCCGGAACTCAAGGCCATCGCCGAAGGACAGCCCGGCGCGCCGCGCCGACCGGGGTTGATGCCGGTCACTTACGTGGCTGATCAAATCGCCCATCTCATCCGCCACCCGCGCTGGCGCGTCATTATTCCACCCAGTTGGAAATTTCTGGTTATGGTCGCATTCCTCTTTCCTGGCATAGCAGACGCTCTGCTTCCCCTGTTTCTTAAAAAGGAGAAAACTGATAAAAAATGAACCTCCTCGGCACCATTTTCGCTGCCCTGACTGCCATTGCGGCCGGCCTCATCAACGCCCTGGCGGGCGGAGGGACGCTGATCACCTTCCCCGTCCTAATGGCAATCGGGCTTCCGGCCGTCTCGGCCAATGTCACTAATACGGTGGCACTCTGCCCGGGATATTTAGGCGGGACTCTGGCCCAGTCGAAAGACCTGAAAGACCAGAAAAAACGGCTGTGGATCCTCATTCCGGCCGGAGCACTCGGAGGGCTGGCTGGAGGCATTCTGCTCCTGAATACAGGAGAGAAGCTCTTCACAGATTTAGTCCCATATCTTATCCTGGCGGCATCCACCCTGTTGGCCGTCCAGAACCCTGTGCGTGCATGGCTGACCCGTCGCCTGGAACAAGGCAATACAAAAGCCGTGTCAGAAGGTTGGGCTTTCTTCCCTGTTTTCCTGGCAGCCATCTATGGCGGGTATTTCGGGGCAGGCTTGAGCGTGATCGTGCTGGCCGTCCTGGGACTGGTGCTGAACGATTCCCTGACACGCTTGAATGCCCTTAAACAGGGCATCGCCTTTGCCACCAACGTCGCCGCGGCGCTGTTCTTCGTCTTTTCAGGTGAGGTGGTCTGGAGCGTGGCCCTGATCATGGCTGTGGGAGCCTTGCTGGGCGGCGTATTGGGGGGCAAACTCGCCAGCAAGATCAAACCCGCTACCTTGCGCTGGGTTGTGGTCACGATTGGCTTCGTGGTCGGGATTATTTACCTGGTGCGGTCATTCATTGCCTAAAAAAAACATCCCGCAGATATGAAACCTGCGGGATGTGTGCTTTACATCCTCTCCAAAACCGCAATCGCTTTCTTCACCCGTTCCAATACTTTCTCCTTCCCCACAATTTCCATGCTCTCGAATAGCGGGGGACTAACCACCTATACTGTCATAGCCTCATTTGTCGAGAAAATCTTGCAAGTCAATATCGGCCTGCTTCAAGATGGCACGTAACGTCCCTTCAGGCATATCACCAGAGTGGTTAGGAATGGTAGTAAACCTTCCGGTGGTTGGGTTATGCCAGATTTCGTGGCTCCCCGCCGCATGACGAAAAAACTCAAAGCCAAATGCCTTGAGTTTTTTGATAATTTGCCGATATTTGAATCCGGATAGCCGTCCCATAATATCCTATCATCCACTAACAATAAGTGGATAATCAAAACTTGCCTTCACTTCTGGCAAGTGTAGATTGGATTGGGCTTCGATTAGTTTACGC
>JAPLGV010000510.1 GCA_026389975.1 Chloroflexota bacterium | reverse complement strand
GTGCGCGATAGCCCCGGTTCTAGCGATAGCCCCGGTTCTAGCACGGGACACGGGACATGGGGTATGGGGCAAGGCCAAAGGCACTCGAAGAGGGTATTTTCTAGTAGCATTTGAACCTAATTGAATTTCTAATTAAGTCCATTTCCGCGAAGTAGTCCCGGTTCCAGCATATCATCCCGAATCTCGTACGGGACGGGACGCAGTACCCTGTGGTTCACATCTTTGCGCAGTACCCTGTAAAACCTCCGCCCGGCCTGATCATAGAAGGTGCAAGTCCATAACCTGGCGGAAGTGATACCCATAAATCGCGAACGTGATCGCCAGCGGAAAGAGTTTCGGGCGGCGGAAGAGCGTCCAGAAGACAAGCTTCCAGTATTGGACGCGTTCCTTGCCGATAATCCCCAAACGGAGAACGGAACGGAAAAATGCCCGAATATATTCCCCATTCAACGGGATAGTGATCTTGGGTGCTTTGTATTCTTTCAGAAAGGTTTTGACGCGCGCATAGTAATTCTTGGGAGTATACAGGGTCTTCACGACGGCCCGGTAGCCCTTCTGGAGCACATCCATATTCATTTCTTTAGGAATGATATTCGTCGCACCGTCCACGTTATCGCCTGAGAACGACCCGACCAGCCGCCCGTCCTGCTGCATGCGTTTATACAGCCGGGTCCCGACGGGAGCCTGCAACAGGCCAACCATGGCAGTCACGATGCCGCTTTTCTGGATGAAGTCGATCTGTCGTTGGAAAATGGATGGGGTATCGTTGTCAAATCCAATGATGAAACCGCCCTGGACCTGCAGCCCGGCGCGCTGGATACTTTTCACGTCTGCCACCAGGTCGCGGTGCAGGTTCTGCTTCTTGTTACACTCAGCCAGGCTGTCATCGTCCGGTGTCTCAACGCCGATAAAGACTGTGTCGAAACCAGCCTGGGTCATCATATTCATTAAGGGTTCATCGTCGGCAATATTTATCGAGATCTGGGTATTAAACGGCATGCCTTTCTTGCCCTTACGCCATTCGATCAACGCCGGAAGCAGGTCCTCCCGGAGATGCTTTTTGTTGCCAATCAGATTATCGTCCACAAAAAAGACGGGCTCACGCCAGCCAAGCTGGTACAACCCGTCCAATTCGCGGATAATTTGTGCGGATGTCTTGACCCGCGGCAGGTGTCCGAATAGCGTGGTGATATTGCAGAACTCACAGTCAAAGGGGCAGCCGCGCGAATACTGGATTGACATGGTGGCGTAACGCTTCCGGTCGGCCAGTTCCCATAACGGCGCAGGCGTTTGCTGGATGTCGGGGAATTCAGCGGAGGTGTAGACGCGTTGAGCCTGACCCCGTTCAAGGTCCCGCAAGAACGGGGCGAGGGTCATCTCGGCCTCGTTCAGTACGAAATGATCCACATCTGGGAACTGCTCGTATTCGGCAGTGAAGAGCGGTCCCCCGGCGACCACTTTCAGCCCGGCAGCTTTACAGCGGGCAATAACCTGATAGGTGGATTCCCTTTGAACGACCATGGCGCTAACGAAAGCAACATCCGCCCAGGCCAGGTCCTTATCTTTGAGCGTCCTTACGTTCAAATCCACCAGGCGCTTTTCCCATTCGGCGGGCAACATGGCGGCTACGGTCAGCAAACCAAGAGGCTGGGTGGAGGCCTTCTTGCGGATAAATTTCAGGGCATGTTTGAAACTCCAAAACGTATCGGGAAAGTCCGGGTAAATCAATAGAATCTTCATTGAAACCTCCAAATAAGTATACCGAAAAGATTCTGTTCTGCGGCAGTTTTCAGCGCTATGCGGGAACAGGTGTTTCTGGTTGAACGATAAAGCTGATCGGCGAATTACAACCACCAGGCCAATGTTGACGAACGATTTTTAACTTTCCCCCCGCCACCGGTTTCCTATGCACAGCATACGGGAAGAACCCTATGCACAGCATACGGGAAAAACCCTATGCACAGCATACGGGAAGAACCCTAAAGGAAGACTGAGGAAGCAGGCAAACCATTCCAGTGAGTTTCGTCAAATTTCATCAGACTTGTCGGCATTATACGCCAAAATAGAAAAGCCTGTCGGTTTGATAGAGGATGGATAGTTATTTGATAGCTACAGGGTACTGCGCAAAGATGTGAACCACAATTACATTAAATCCCTGTATTATGATCATTCAAAGTTCACGGATCTATGCAAGAAGCAGTAAAACCCCCCTCTGGCCCCCTTAAGAACCGGGGACGCTGTAGAAAGGTTCAAAATGCACTCGGGATAATAAACTGCGGAGGCGTGTGCCTCCGCAGCCATGCACAGCATACGGGAAGAACCCTATGGCTGTTTCCCTCCGCAAAGTTCATTTGACGATACCCGTGACCACAAACGTACTCTGTCCCGTGCCCCGTGCCCCGTCCCCCGTGCGGGAACCGGGACTACCTCGCCGGAGCCGGGACTACCACGTGGCTTTACATCCGTCTCCCATGGGCGGTGGTAGACCAGCACCACGAACCCCCAAGAGCGGGGGCAGGTGGGATCGGCCCGCGGGGAAGCCCATGAGTGCAATACCGTTAAAAGGGACCGGGATGCCTATTTGTCTGTCCCGACCAACTGGACGGCGTCGATCTCGCTCCAGGAGTTGAGCGTGGTCTGGTCGACGGTGACCCGCACACTCTTCACCAGGTAACTGGTCTTGGGGATGCTGATGGTCAACTGGTACGGGCAGGCCATCGTCTGCGGGGTGGCGGTGTAGACGGTGTGATAGGTCCCGTTGGGTTCCTGCAGTTCAACCAGGGTCACATAGGACGGGTTGTAGGTGATGTAGATCACCACCTTCGTGGCGTAGACCGGCGTGGCATACGATAGGCTGAGCCATTCGACCGTGTCTGAATTGGCGGATGCCCAGGCAGTCGTCTGGTCGCCGCACGTGGTCGTGTCCGGGGCGCCGGTGGCCTGCTGGGCGGTCCAGTCGCTGGTACCGTATTCCGAACTGGCCGTGCCGGATGCCGCCCACTGCTCGAGCGTGGTAACTGTCCCGGTTGAGCCCAGCCCGCAGGCCAGGCTCGCCAGAACCAGCACCAGGAGAACACTTATAAGAAGGATGGATCTCGTTTTCATTTCGTTTGTTCCTTTCGGTGGTTGAGAAAACAGGAATGACCTCGATAGCTTAACTATACTCCAAGTGCTGTTTCTTTCAAGAGTTATTGGTCATTTTGAACGCTAGGCTGCGAACCCAAACCGCATGGAAAGCTGCTCCCGCATCTTGACTCTATACACAGTTGCTGCGGGGACGATGTGGTTCCATTTGCTCCTCCTTTGTGAGCATTCTCTATTCGTCCAATGCGTGAGTACCACATTCCATGGAGTGAAACGACCTGCTTTGGCAAACCGCTTGACTTTGCTCCATATATTATCTATACTTTAGGAGAGTTCCATAAGCTGTTGATCCGCCAAATGATGGCTGAGCACCTAGTTAGGCGCCTATCATAAGGTAGAGAGTCTACTATCATGCACTCAGATCTCGCTTATCCAGAAAACGTCATACCGCCTCTTCGTTTCCAATTCTGCCCTATATGCACCGCTCGATTGACTCGAGAAGTTATCTTTGAAGATAATATTCCTCGTATCAAATGCCCTGCTTGTGGCTGGATTCAACTTTCATCTAATGCCGTAGCGGTCGTAGTTGTCGCAAGGAATGAACAAGGGATTGCTGCCATTATTCCGCCAAGTGAAGCAGGTGTTGGACTTCCAGCGGGTCTAGTTGAGTATGGAGAGGATCCCGCCGAATCTGCTGTGAGAGAAGTTTTCGAGGAGACAGGTCTTGAAGTAAAAATGGTTGATTGTCTTGGCTGGATTTTTATAAATCGCATAAGTTGGCCAGGGCCATTGGTGCAAATTATGTATGAAGCAGAAATAATTGGTGGGCAAGTCAAAGGCAGCAACGAAGGCGAGGCTAAGATAATTCCTTTGAGCGAATTCCCCACTATCTCTCCCTCTCGCACAGGTAGTCAAAAGGCTATGCAAGCCTACCTAGCAAAAGTGGGCGTCGGATAACAAAGCGTGCACCAGACGGGGCTACCGCCTCGCGAAAACTAGCGCGGTTTGAAAAGTTTTGTGCCATAATGTCAAGTAGTCTTGAAAATCCGCCCCGCCGGTAATGCAAACCGTTAGATACTTCTTTTAGGCACAATAAATATCAGTATATGTGCGGACTTCAAATATGGAATGGTTTGTGGATTTATATGATGAATTTAGGATGAGGACAGGCTTTGGTCGCGTGTCTGATAAGGAAACACGGAGAGATGTAGATTTCATTTGCGCTGCGCTTGAATTACATGAAGGAGCAAAGGTACTTGACCTATTCTGTGGCGCTGGCAGACATTCGCTTGAACTCGCAAG
>JAPLGV010000169.1:3233-3933 GCA_026389975.1 Chloroflexota bacterium | reverse complement strand
TGCGCCGATCACGCTACCAGGCGGTGGCAATTCAGCCTTCCCTTGTAAAACCTGGATCACGAGATCAATCACTGCAGCAATTTGATGTGATTCTGGTGGGCAGCCAGGCATGTAGTAATCCACCGGCACGACCTGGTCCAGTGTCCTTACCACGGAATACATCTCAGGGATGGTGATCACCCCCTCGGGTACAGTCACTGATGTTTGGGGACGGATATTATTTGGATTGTCGGTGGTTATTGTGCTAAAGACCGTGTCGAAGAATTCCGTCTTGCTGCTCAGGTTGATCAACGCAGGGATGAGAAGACCACTTCGAAGTTGGCATCCACATCCAGGATTTTCTCATGAATGTTCAGGACTGCGATCTCGCACCCGCCGCAGGAATCGGCCCAATACATGGCGAATTTTGGTTTTACATTATTAGTCATGCTGCCACCTCCTCCTCGATGGAAGCTGAAAACAATTTGACTTCCATTGTGGGCCAATTGAGCGGGCCAAGGGCGCGTACTTCCTCGGTGAACTTGGTTATCTCTGCGGCGAAGATGGCGCCTTCCGCGGCGCTGGCCCATAGCAATTTCAATCGTCCAGGTTCGATGCCCATCTGGGTTAGGTAACGCTTGAGCAGGTGGAAGCGCCTCAGGGCCTTGTAGTTTTGCTCGACGTAGTGACAGTCGCCCGGATGGCAACCTGATATTAACAC
>JAPLGV010000169.1:1876-3148 GCA_026389975.1 Chloroflexota bacterium | reverse complement strand
TCAGCCGGATCAGGCGGATGTTCGGCGCATACTTAATGCGGGCGGTCCCGGCCATGTCGGCCGCGCGGTAGCTGCACCAGTTACAGGTGAAGCCGATTATTACAGGTTCGAATTTTTCATTATCCATAATTCACGCTCCTCATAATGTTATACCGCCGCCTGTTGCGGTATATTGAGTAAGAGAATACCCTCGATCTGGGAGAGAATTTGCTCGTTGCTGAAGCCGGTACCGCTGATGGCACCCGCTGGGCAGCCAGCCACGCAAGTGCCGCAGCCCTGGCAAAGCGCTGGGTTGACTTCGCTGACCATCGTATCTTCATGGAAGAGGATGGCGTTGAAGGGACATAAGTCGTTACAGATGCGGCAGCCGGAACACTGATCCTGGTTAATCGTGGCGCGTACCGGTTCGAGGGAGATTTCCTTCTGCTGGATCTTGCCCAGGATGCGGGCTGCTGCGGCTGCACCTTGCACTACACTGGCTGGGATATCCTTCGGGCCTTGTGCGCAGCCAGCGATGTAAATTCCTTCGGTCATGGTTGCCACCGGATCCAGCTTCGGATGCCGCTCGATGTACCATGCATCAGAACTGCAGGAGATGCCAAATAGTTTAGCCACATCTTTGGAGTCGTAACGGGCCTGCATCCCGGACGAGAGAATAACCATGTCCACGGGGATCCGCCGCTGTTTGCCAATAAGCGACCTTGCCGCGCACGAAACGCGTCCCCTCCTCAAGCAAGCGCTGGTAGAACTCTTCGTAACCCTTACTTGGGGTGCGAATATCAATATAGAAATTGTATACTTCTGCACCGGTGCGTTCGCGTACCAAGTGGGCGAACTTCAGGCTTTGCATACAACAAATGGCTGAACAATAGGCATTGTAGTTCTTATCACGCGAGCCAACGCAGTGGACGATCCCCACCGTCTTGGGAGTAGTCTTGCCATCCCGCAGGACAATGTTACCTCCTGTCGGGCCGGATGCGTTGCAAATACGCTCGAATTCCAGGTTGGTGAAGACATTTGCCAACTTACCGTAGCCATATTGAGGGATACGCCGGGCATCGAACAAGTCGTAGCCAGTGGCCAGGATGATGTTGCCCACTTGAACGGTAATCTCCTCAGCTTTCTGGTTGAAGTCAATCGCATTGGTCGGGCAGAATTTCTCGCAGGCTTTGCAAGTACCCTTCAGGTAATACGTGCAATTTACATCGTCAATGACCGGGTACTTGGGCACGGCTTGCGGGAAAGGCACATACACAGCTTTGCGGTTGCCCA
>JAPLGV010000169.1:0-1863 GCA_026389975.1 Chloroflexota bacterium | reverse complement strand
CCATGCCTGCCTCGAAAACATTATCAACGACCTTCTTCGGACATTTTTCCCAGCAAATGCCACATCCGGTGCAGTCTTCCGTCTTGATGTAGCGCGGTTTCTTCTTGATCGTTACGGCGAAGTTGCCGACAAAGCCGTCCACTTTCTGGACCTCGGACCAGGTCAGCAAAGTGATGTTGGGATGGTTGCCGACATCCACCATTTTGGGTGTCAGGATGCAGGCCGAGCAGTCCAAAGTGGGGAAGGTTTTATCGAATTGGGCCATGTGCCCACCGATGGACGGTTCGCGTTCCACCAGATAGACACGAAATCCAGCGTCAGCGATTTCGAGGGCGGCCTGGATGCCGGCGATGCCGCCACCGACCACCAGTGTGTCAGGGTGGATGGGCACGCGCAAGGGTTCGAGTGCTTCGTGATGGATCACGCGGGCTACGCCACCCGAGACAATGGCTTTGGCTTTTGCTGTGGCAGCGGCTTTATCAGTATGCACCCAGGAGTCCTGCTCGCGGATGGAGACCAGTTCGCACAGGTAGGGGTTCAGGCCGGCGCCTTTGCAGGCATTGCGAAAGGTTTTTTCGTGCAGGTGCGGTGAGCAGGCTGCCACGACGACCCGGGTCAGTTTTAGCTCTTTGATGTCCTTCTGGATCAGCTCCTGACCCAGGCTGGAACACATGAACTTGTAGTCGCGGGCGATAACAACACCTTGGCCTGCAAGTATCTCTCCAGCCCATTTGCTGACGTCGGCAACGTCAACAATGCCGGCAATGTTTGTACCGCAATGACAGACGTATACGCCAATTCTTTCACTCATAGGTTTCTCTCCTGTTTCGTATTCTGAGCATCTCTCCTATTTCGTATTCTGAGCTAATGCAAGCATTGATGCGCCCGAAACTTGTTGCTTTGCAATCCCCAGGTGACCGGGAACGATCCCCAAAGCCAATCCCATAAGTTGTGTAAAGTACATCACAGGGATTGAGTAGTGTGTGCCGAACTCTCGGTTGACCTGATCTTGATATACTTCCAGATTGACATTGCACATCGGGCAGGTGGTAGCAATCACGTCGGCATTGTGGTTAACGGCATCCAGTAAGAGTATGCGTACCATGTCCAGGGCGGCCTTCCGGTTTGTGATGATAAGAGAGCCGCCGCAGCAACGGGTTTTGGATGCATATTCTATCGGTTCTGCCCCGATCGTTGACAACAGACCTTCGAAATATTGAGGATTCTCAACGTCTTCGTGGTCCTTCCGGGGTCGCAGGATTTGACATCCGTAATAGGGGGCGACGCGGAGACCCTTTAGTGGATTCGAGACTTTGTTCTTAATCTCCTCCAATCCCACATCGTTAATAAAAACTTCGATGAGGTGCCGCACCTTGGATGTGCCAGAGACATGCAAGTTATCCGCTTCCAGGGCGTAGTTGATATGTTCAGCCAGGTCGGCATCTTTTTGGAGGTAGGAATTGGTAAAGTACGCATTCTTGTAGCACGCGCTGCAAGGGGCGACGAAGTCGAGCCCTGTTTTTTCGGCCTTGGCCAGGTTCCGAGCTGTTAGCGTGTATGCCAGCAATTCGTCTACTGGGAAGTAAGCGGTCGCACCACAGCAGTTCCAGTCTTCGATTTCCTTGAGCTCCACTCCCAGCGCACCTGAGACTTCCATCGCGGAGATATGGTAGCTCTTCCCTAAACTTTCGAGAGAGCAACCAGGGTAATATGCGTATTGCTTCATGATGGCTCTCCTATCGGGATGATTCTCCTCACCATCTGCTGGAACTTTTTAAGCCCCTTGATCTTCTTCGGAAGCAAGGGCATCTTCCCCGATAGAACCAGGCCGGTGGCGATTAGACCTTCTTGAATGATGTCTCG
>JAPLGV010000382.1 GCA_026389975.1 Chloroflexota bacterium | reverse complement strand
TTGAACGTTGCCCGCCTCACGTCGGCGCGCAACCTCAATCTCCTGCGCGGCCCTTTTTACCTTTGCTTTCAACGCGGCCTGCTCAACTGGCTGGACGACTGGAATCCCGATGTGCTCATTGTAGAAGCCAACCAGCGTTACCTGTCGACGCCCGCCGCAGTCCGCTGGATGAAGCAGCATGGACGCCCGGTGCTCGGCTGGGGGATGGGCGCGCCACCGCTCACGGGGCCCTTAGCCAACCTGAGAAAAACTCGCAGGTTATCCTTCCTGCGTCAGTTCGACGCGCTGCTCACCTACAGCCGCCGCGGGGCAGACGAGTACGCCGCTCTCGGTTTCCCTGCTGACAAGATTTTTGTAGCCCCCAACGCGGCTTCGCCACGCCCTACGTCTCCATTGCCCCTTCGTTCTCCCACTTTTGACGGGAAGCCATCCGTACTTTTCGTTGGACGACTCCAGGCTCGAAAGCGCATTGACAACCTCCTGCAAGCCTGCGCCGCCCTGAGCGGAGGCGAAGGACCAAAAAAAATCCAGCCGCGCCTGGTTATCGTGGGCGATGGGCCCGAACGCACCACTCTGGAGAGTTTGGCAAAAACGATTTATCCGTTCGCTGAATTCCCCGGCGCCAAACGCGGACCGGAACTGGCCCCTTATTTTTCCGCCGCGGATTTGTTCGTCCTGCCCGGAACCGGCGGGCTGGCGGTGCAGGAGGCCATGTCCTACGGCCTGCCGGTCATCATGGGCCAAGGGGACGGGACGAACGACGATCTCGTCCGCCCCACGAACGGCTGGCAGTTATCGGGCCCGGAGACGCTCGCTGACGTGCTGCAGGAGGCGCTGTCAGATGTCACTCGTCTGCGGGCAAAGGGGGCGGAATCCTATCGCATTGTGTCAGAAGAAATTAATTTGGAGCGGATGGTGGAGATCTTTGTGGGGGCGGTCAACCAGCTCACCGTAGATCTCATACCAATCCATGGTGGTTGAGACCTTTGGCCATCGGGGTGTCGATGATGGGAGACTTCGACAAGCGAGAAGAGAGCGTAATTGAAGAGGAATGGGCTGAATTGAGAAATTAATCCGTAACCAGATTTCAGTGCTATAATTTTCCGGAGAGGTACTATATGACCATCACAACCTATGAAGGCGTTGTAGAAAAAGGACAAATTCGTATAAAGGACAGCGTCCACTTGCCAGATAACACAAAGGTTTACGTCGTTGTCCCTGAGACGAAGGCAAAGAAATCTGCACGAGTAATGTCTCCGCGCCTTGTACATCACAAGCAAGTCGCTGACTTCAGGATGGAAGTAAGCGAGGATAATTCCAATGCCAGCTTACGACGCTAAAAAATTCGACCCACCCGCGCCAGTTGCCAATGTAATCCTCCGTCATCCAGAATCTGGCGTATCCATAACTGATGTCCGAATGCTGATGGATACAGGTGCGGATGTGACTTTAGTGCCACGCGAAACCATCGAGCAACTTGAAGTTACGCCTTTAGAAGATAAAGTCTACGAAGTGGAAGGCTTTGATGGTGGCACAAAACTGGCCGAAGCGGTTCAATTGGAGTTGGTATTTCTGGGACGAAAATTCAAAGGACAATTCTTATTGATTGACCAGCCTATGGGTATTTTGGGGCGTAACATTCTGAACACGGTTGCGCTATTGCTCGATGGGCGGCGCGAAACCTGGGAAGAGAAGAAACGTTAAAGACCTGCGAGTTGAAACCCGGTGCAAAACTCAACCAACCCGCGCAGCAGTTCAAGAAGTTGGAAGAGCAGGAAGTTGAAAAAAACGGGCGCAGTTGGGGAAAGTAGTTTATCAATTCGAGCCTCGCGAAGGATCAGAACCTTCGCAAACGAAGGATGAAATTGCATACCCCAAAGTCTGGAGACATTGGACTCCGACATACCGATGTTACAACCTTTTCTGCAGGAAACCGTAAGTGTATATCGGAGGCAACAATGACTGAAGAACACGAACGCAAGAATAAAGTACCCTGGTACCTCTGGCCGTTCTGGGCCATCTGGAAACTGGTCGTTGGGATCGTCGCCGGGACTGGGCGGCTGGTGGCAGTCATCCTCGGCTTGGTGTTTCTCATCGTCGGCGTAGTGCTGACCGTCACTGTCATCGGGGCCATTGTCGGTATCCCGTTCATTATCTTTGGTCTGCTATTGATGGTGCGCGGGTTGTTCTAGCAGATCAGGTACCATGCGTACGCGCCAGGTCACGCGGGTGAGTCACGTGACCGGCCAGGCGAACGTTCAGAACAGTATAGCCGCGTCCGTGCAGGTCGTCAGCCAGGAATTGCATCTCTTCGGGATTGGCGGTGAAACCGTGGAGCAAGAGACAGGAGGTCGGTCCGGCGCGCAAGAGTGACGGTTCCGCGCCGGGGACGGTGAAGGATGTGTTCATTTTTCCCGGAGAGCCTGTATCTTCTGAATATTATGGCTGACCTGGCTCCAGAACATAGCGTGCCAGCAGGATGATCACCATCAAGGATGCCAGAGTGAAAACGAGGACCCCCGGCCCCCACCAGCCGACCCAACTGAGCAACAATCCGACCGCGACGATGACAGACAGGAAGAGCATGCCGAGCATCTGCTGCCGGATGTGACCCTCCAGAAGCCGGCTGTTGCAACCCCACAGCGTCAGCCCACCGGCAATTCCCAGCAGGGTTCCTAATAAAGCCAGGATGAACACCTGCATCCCGGTCACACCGGTCAGATTCAGGAACACAATCCCGCAGTTCGCGTCCGCAGAGGGGAGCACAAAAGCTGGAAATTGGTAAACATGTACCAGGATCAAATGCCCAAAGACCACATCGTCAGTCGTCAATTGCCAACTGACAGGCACCGTTTGATTGGCGGCCACCGAAATCTTTGTGCGGTCCGAGCGGACCGCCAGGATGTTGCTGATATCCGTCTGAATCGACGGCTCGACCAGACGGTCAGTGGTATTGTGGATATAGGCGGTGAAACTTTTGCTGTCGGAGACGGTCAGCATTGGCGGACAGGACAGATTGACAGTTTTATTGCCCTTGACCCCGTAACCGAAATAGAAATTGCTTTCGAGATCGGCCCAGACGGAACTGCCGAACAGGCCCATGCCAAGCAGGATGCCAGCAAAAAAGAGAATTAACCCCAATGCACGTAAAGGTTTATTGCGTGGCTTCATCATTGTCGTTCAACTCCGGTTCCGCCAGATTTTTTTCACAGCAAAGCGAAATTATACCGCCTCTCTGGAGCAACTCATAGCGTGGCCTCCAGCCGCAACCAAAAGATTCACCGCGATCCCCAAAGAACGGGGACACGAGATGCGAAGGCCGCGAAGTCTTATTGGTCTTCGCGAAGTAAATTCCCCTTCGCACTCTCACCTGCACTCCCTGGCACCGCCCGCCAGGGCAGGTGTGCGGCGCAGGTGCAAGTGTCGTTTCTGCGCGGTTCGCAAAGATTTGCGCGCTTGATGCATATGTCGGGCGGTAATACTATACTTTTATCCGATATGGAGCCTGACAGCAATCCCTCCCCAGATGCAATTCGTCCCCCTGTGCGGGATTGGAATTGAAAAGGCGTTGTGCGGGAAGTTCCGAAGAACCTTTTCACCGATCGGTTTGTACGCCAGATTAGACGACGGGCTTCTTTTCGGCGAAGAGCAACTCGCAGCCTGCGACGACAACCAGCGA
>JAPLGV010000247.1 GCA_026389975.1 Chloroflexota bacterium | reverse complement strand
GCCTTACGTCAACACTCCGGGGTGCCCTCGCTGTACCAGAGTAGTACGCCCAACTTATAAGTATCTCGACTCTCTATCCTATCTTGCATGACCATCTAACTTATGCTCTTTATCATAATACAACAAACACTCCTCAGCCACATCCATCGGCCGAGGAGTATTGGTCTCCGCCACTTGGGGGAGATTCGGAGGGTCAGGTGACGAGTTTATGTCTTAAGGTGAGGGCCACGGCCTCGGTGCGGCTGGCAACACCTAATTTGGACAGGATGTTACTGACGTGGGATTTGATTGTGGATGGACTTACGGTCAGTCTTCCGGCGATCTGCGTATTGTTCAAACCTTCAACCATCAAGGCCAGCACTTCATGTTCGCGCTCTGTCAGGTCGAGACTAGGTACCGGCGGTTGATTGGCTGTCTCGACCAAGGCTTGAGCGGCCTCGGGAGAGAGAGTAGCGCGACCAGCGTGTGCAGCGCGGATGGCCCGAACCAGATCGTCTGCAGAGACATCCTTGAGTAAATAGGCAATCGCCCCGGCTTCCAGCGCGTTCTTGACCAGGTCCCCCTCTTTGAAACTGGTCAGCGCGATCACCTGCACCTGTGGATACTTCTGGCAGATGGCGCGTGTTGCGGTTGCCCCGTCCATATCTGGCATGACCATATCCATCAGCACCACGTCCGGCAGGATTTCACCGCAGAGTTGGATGGCGGCTGCGCCGCTTTCGGCTTCGCCCGCCAGTTGCAGATCATCGAAAACTTTCAAGAAGGTCGCCAATCCTCTGCGCACCATCGTGTGATCGTCAACGAGCATGACGCGAATAGGTTTGGAGGGGGACGTTTTCATAAGGGCTCCTTTTTTTCGGCTTCTGTCCAGCGGAGGGTGAGTTCAGTGCCGTGACCAGGCTGGCTCGTGACTGACAACAGCGCCCCTGTCGCTTCCGCGTGTTCGCGCATCATGCTCAAGCCATAGTGACCTGAGAATGTTTGTTCAGTGTCAAAGCCCTGGCCGTCGTCACGAATGCGCAATTCGATTACGGCTCCTTCCTGCTTTAGATTTATCTCAACCTGGCTGGCTTTGGCATGTTTGGCGACGTTATAAAGCGCTTCCTGACACACGCGGTAGAAGGCTACTTTTACTTCGGCGGGAAGGAAAAACTCCCCCATTACGGTAACAGCAACCGGGAGATTGGTGCGGCCTGAGAGCGCATTTCCCAACAGATGTAACAAGTCACCCAGGTCTGAATCAGTGACCGTCGAGGGCCGCAGTTCAGCCAGAAGTACGCGCATCTCGGCCTGCGCGCCACGTGTCAAGCGGCGTAAGTCCTCCAGTGATTGCCGTGCCTCCTCCTGGTCTCGTTCCCACAAGCGCGGCAAGACTTCGGCAATCAGCCCGGCGGAGAAGAGTGATTGGTTGACGGCATCATGCAGGTTGCGCGCCAGACTCTGTCGTTCTTCCAATACCGCCAGTGCCTGCGCCTGTCCATATAGTTCCGTATTGATCATGGTGATGGCGGCTTGGTTGGCTACACTAAGAGCCAGTTCGGCGTGGTGAGCCGTGAAATAATTCTTTCTGGTTTCAGCAATGCCTATGCCACCGATGAGGCGGCCTCTCACCGCCAGCGGTACCCACATCCACGACCGCATCCCTTTGAGCAGCATAGCAGTTCCATCATCGTCTAGAAGCGAACGCAGAAATTGCGCCTGCGGGTCCTTGCTCCACATGTTGGCGATGAGGATGGGACGATGTCCGTTGAATAACGCGTCCGTGTTTTCGGGGGTATTCAAGTGAATACGGATAGGCGCGGATTGCTCCAATTGCGGCGTCCCGCGCATCGCCAGGGTGACCAGCGTAGAGTCTTCCAACGTGAATAGTCCACCCTGTGTGTACTCGATGATCTTTCGCAATTTGTCGAGGATCAAACCCGGCTGGAGTTCCAGTGTGAATGCCAGGGTATGCGAGATCTCCAACAGCGTGGCCTGCTCATGGGTGCGGGTTTCTACACCCTGGCGGAGTAACTGTTCTGCCTGAATCCGTTCGCTGACATCCCGGACAATACCCAGCAAGCATGGCAGGCCTTGATAAGCGAATGCCGTCCCGCGCCATTCGGCGTAAAACGTTGAGCCATCCCGGCATACGTGCAGTGGCCGTGTATCGAACACGCCGTCCGATTGAAACGCTCGGATAACCTCACTGAAACCATGTTGGCTGTCGGGGTGTATGAATGCTGTCAGTTGCAGTCCGATGAATTCTTCGCGGGTGTAGCCGTGCATCCTGCATGCCGCAGGATTCGCCTCGACCACGAGGCCGGTTTCCAAATCGGTAATGATCAACCCGTCGGTGGCGGCATCGAAAATGCTTCGATACTGCCATTCGTTATCTTCAGACGGTGGTCGGTTCGGGCCTTTGTTCACGATGGTTACCTTTTGCTGAGTTCAATTGCTTGAAGACGGTGGATTTCAGCCAATACATCTTCCGGCTTGGTTTCCATTTCAAGGTCTGCCAGTTCACTGTTCGCATGATCTACGATACCCAGCTTGTCTTGTATGGCGTCCAGCATCTGTAACACGCGTGTCAATTCATGTTCGGTCAGCAGTCCAATATGTAAATCCAGATCGGCGCGCCGTTCAGTCTCTTCGCCCTGGCGGTTTTGGCTGATGAGCACAAATGTTGAAAGAAAAATTGCTTCCAGGGATACAACCATGGTCAGGAGTCCGTAGGGGAATGGGTCAAAAGCACGCACACCGAACCGTCCGGTGT
>JAPLGV010000209.1 GCA_026389975.1 Chloroflexota bacterium | reverse complement strand
CTGCTCTCCGACGGGATGAGCGGACTCAATTAATAAATGACAAGGCGGCGAGAAACGGATTCATCGTCAGTATGCTAACGATCGGCGCAATAGGTGCTTACGTTGGTTTATTTGGCGTAATTAACATTTCCATTGGTGTTTTTATAGTACTTATTATCGGTGCGTTATCTTACTATATCTCTGACCTGTGGCTACGTAAATCCCAGCAATAAATAAACACATTTTTTTGACTGACGACCAAGCGCCTAACGAATTAAGGGTTGATGCGGCGGGAAGGGCGAAAGTTGAACAGCGGAAGTAAGCGCCGCCGCATCAAACCGAGTTGGACTAAGCCGCACGCAAGGGTACCAGAGGCCAGTGTTTTGGGGATTGAATCTCACTCAAGAGCACTGGATTACACACTGCACCGATTATATCCATGATTGTACACTCGGAGAGTGGTCTCTGGCAAGTAAGAAAGGCGCAAAATGGTGAAATGGGTGGTAACCGCAAGGATAGGATCGACGCCAAATGGGTGGAATGGCAGGCAGGAGGAAAGCGAAGAGGAAGACGCCCGGAATAATCACTGGCGTGGAGGGATATTCGTTTCAAGAGGCGAGAATAGAGCTGGTTCATGGAGGGCAGCGTCCGGTGGGAGGGATGGTATACAGACGCAGTAAGGCTTTCCCTCAGATTGGGCAGAGTAAAGTTTCTTTTGGCAAGGTTGGGGATGGTGGGGGGAGTTCGTCTGGTAGAGGGGAGTGGGTGTCAGTTTCGAGAAGCAGCCGGAGGGCAGCCAGGAGCAGGCGCTGAGAGGAGCCAAAGAAGCCGAAATAGCGGATTTTGACGAAGCCTCTGGGCAGGACATGCTGAAGGAAGCGATGGATGAACTCTTCGGCAGAGAGGGTGCAGAACGTGATCTGGCCGGTAGCGGAAGAGCGGTAGCGAAAGGTGACCTGGTCGTTTTCGAGTTTTACCAGGCGGCGGTTGCTGATGGCGACACGGAAGATGTAGGGAGCCAGGTACTTGAGGGCAGTGCGACCATTGCCGATCGGTTTGCAATGGACAACCCAATCCTGCTTCCAGACGGTGGCCGGGATATCGTTGGCGAGGCTGGATCTCTGGAGGGCGTGAAGGAATTTGGCCCGGAAGATCCTGGAGAGGGCCTTGACTGGGAGCAGGAAGTGATGGTGGGCAGGGAGCCAGGTGCGGTGATCGGAGGTCAGCCCACCGGCCGGGACGAGATAGTGAATGTGAGGATGGTAGGACAGGTTACGTCCCCAGGTGTGCAGGACGCCGATCAGACCGAGTTGTCCGCCGACAAAACGGGGATCCTGGGCCAGATGCTGTGTCGCAGCTGCCGAAGCACGAAAGAGCAGGTCATAGACAAGCGCCTGGTGACTGCGGGCGACTGGGCGCAAGGCAGCGGGGATGGTGAAGGTGAGCATGAAGTAAGGGACTGGCAGCAGAAAATTCTGCTGTTTCTCCAGCCATTCCTGGGCTTTGTCATTCTGGCACTTGGGGCAGTGACGGTTGCGGCAGGAGTGGTAGCTGTATTGGGTCTGGTTGCACTGCGGGCAGGAGTAGACCTGCCCACCCAGAGCTGGTGTGCGGCACTGCTCGATAGCGCGCATAGCCCGTCTATGGCTGGGGAGAAGACGATCGGCGTATTTCTGGCGGTAGGCGGGACCGTACTGGCGGAAGATATCTGCCAGTTCTAACGCCACAGCGCTGCCACCAATTCGTTGATTTTCTCAACGGCCTGCATTTCGCTTGCTGAAGTCAGGTGGGTGTAGATGGCGGTGGTGGTTGGTGAGGCGTGCCCCAGGTAGCACTGGATAATGCGCAGATTGAGTCCGGATTCCAGCAGATGGGTGGCATAGGAATGCCGCAAGGTATGTACTGTTGCATCCTTTGACACCCCGCTTTCCCGGAGGGCTGCCCGAAAAGCGCGCTGTAGGCCGCTCTCATCCATAGGCTGGCTTGATTGCCCAGGTGTTTGGCCTGGGCGTCGCATGGCTGGGAACAACCACAGCGGGTTGCGGTGTGTCAGCCAATGTTGCCGCAACATATTTAGAGATTTTTCTGGCAAGGGTATATAGCGATCCTTGCCCCCTTTCCCATGATGAACATGGATCAGCTTACGATCGCCGTCTATGTCTTTGACCTGCAAGCGTACCCCTTCGAGCAGACGCAACCCGCAGGTGTAAATCGTGGTCAGGCAGACCTGGTAATGCTGAAGATGCACACACCCTAAAATGTGGCGCACTTCGTCCAGACTCAGCACGACCGGCAGTTTCTTCTCCTTGGGCGGGCGTACAAATTCGAAGAACTTCCATTCCCTGCCCAGGGTGTGTTGGAAGAAAAACTTGATCCCGCACAGGTTGATGGTGCAGGTACTGCGAGCAGCGTGTTTGTCGTTCTTGAGAAACAGGAAATACTGGCGCAGTTCTTCTTCGTTGATCTGGTCGGGAGATTTCTGGTAGTGCCTGGCCAGTTGGCGCACAGCCAACAAATAAGATTCCTGGGTCCTGACAGCCAGACCGCGCAACTGCATGTCCTCGATCATCTTTTGACGTAACGGTGTTGTCATAGCTAAACCTCCTGTGAATGGAATGGAATGGGCTTTCACAGGAAATATAGCCCGGATCGGGACAAAATATGAGACAAAATATGAAACTCTAGAAAATCTGGGGGGAAGAGCGAGAGTCTTAACTTACCTGCGCGAAGCGCTTAGTTCAACTAGGTGCTCAGCCGTCATTTGGTGGTTCAACAGCTTATGGGCCGTTGCGGCCGAATCACCGAAATT
>JAPLGV010000034.1 GCA_026389975.1 Chloroflexota bacterium | reverse complement strand
GCCGCCGCGGTCGGTTCGTTAATTATTCGCTTCACATCCAAACCGGCAATTTGTCCGGCGTCTTTGGTGGCTTGGCGTTGGGAGTCATTGAAATAAGCCGGCACGGTAATAATCGCTTCGGTAATTTTTTCACCCAATTTAACTTCGGCATCCGCCTTTAATTTAGATAAAATCATGGCCGAAATTTCCTGCGGGCTATATTCGCGGCCCGTGACCGGAATCTTTACGCGCGCTTCGTCCGAAGGTCCGGTAACGACCGCAAAGGACACCATCTTGCGCTCGGTCTCCACTTCGTCGTAGCGGCGGCCCATGAAGCGTTTGATGGAGTTAATCGTGTTTTCCGAATTAATGACGGCCTGCCTTTTGGCGGTCTGTCCCACCATGCGCTCGTTGTTCTTGTTGAACGCTACCACCGAAGGGCACAACCGACCGCCCTCCGCGGTGGTAATGACCGTCGGCTGGCCGCCTTCCATGACGGCTACCACGCTGTTGGTGGTTCCCAGATCAATACCGATGATTTTTCCCATAGCGATGCTCCTTAGCAAGATGTCAGAGGCGCGATTATGCGCTGAAATTTTCTTATGAGAATAGGATACCGCATGGGTGCAAGAAAAACGTTAACATCGTATAGAAAATTTATAGAGCAACACCTGATTAGAACGCCGCGATAGATTGGCGTTCTAATCAGGTAGAGATGGCAGGAATCGGATACCATCCCAATTCGTCACCCCTTCACCCTTGTATGATAATAGTAGGCAAAGAGAGATCTGGAGCCTTCGGACTCCGTTATGTTGGAAAATTCGCCCCGTGCCCCGTCCGGGAACCGGGACTACCTCGCTGAAATAGACTTAATTAGAAATTCAAAGAGGTTCAAATACTGCTCGAAGCTTCCGGATGATGCCGAAGTCGGGAGACCCCTGACTCTGTTATGGCGCCGAACTCGGGCTCCCTTCGGGTACTTCGCGGGGATACCCTGTGTGTATGATGTCCCCTTCGGGTATGATATGCTTCACGCGAGGAACCCTGACCGAACGAAAAACGCACCCATTGTTTGGATGCGTTTTAAGGTGGAGATGGCGGGAATCGAACCCGCGTCCGAAAGACTCGACCCTCGAAAATCTACGAGCGTAGCCAGTTGAGGCTTGTCGCCACAGGTCACCCAGCCGGCAAAATTGACCTGCGGCCAGCCGCCCAGGCCCGAAGGCCCTCTTTCGCGCGTTCAGCGGCGTCGTGCGCGGCACTCCACCATTGTGACGCCCAGTCCCTTCACCGGGTGGAGTACGGGACGGGTGGACGCGGCCTCGCTAGGAGACCGGCCGTTTACTCTCTACTGCTTACGCAGCGAGGGGCATAGCGGCGTAGGAAGTGCGGTTGGCACTTGATTTTTTGCGCTGAGTTTACGAGGTCGGCGCCTCTCGGCTCGCATTCCGGGACCAGCCTCTTCCGTCGAAGCCTGTCATCCCCGAAGAACTGGGACTTTCCCCAAAGAGCGGGGCTTCCCCTGAGAACAGGGGACACGTCCCAAGAGGAGAAAATTATATCATGATATACTCGGTCTGAAACTTCCGAAACCCGGCGGGGTTATATATTGCAGACCCTTCCGGTAAGGTGAGTTAAGTGCCGGAGCCTGAAGAACAGGATACCTTACTACGTGCTTCGCAAGGCGACCTGGAGGCCTTTGGTGTTCTGTACGAGAAGTATGTAGAGCGTATTTTCAACTACGTCTACTATCGTACAGGTAATGTCCCTGATGCCGAAGACCTGACCGCGCGTGTTTTTTACCGCGCCTTGCATCATATCCATACTTATACCGATCGCGGCGTGCCGTTCTCGGCCTGGTTGTACCGGATTGCGCACAACCTGGTTGCCAACTGGCACCGCGACCGCAGCCGTCACCAGGAAATCCCGCTCTCCGACGCTCCGACCCTTCACTACAAAGGCGAGCCGCCCGAAGTGGCTCTGATGCAGACCCAGGAGCGGGATGGGCTCCTGCGTCTCATCCGCCACCTGCCCTCGGAACGACAACATTTGCTCATTTTGAAATTTGTTGAGCACATGTCGAATGCCGAAATTGGCGAGACTATGGGGCGCAGCGAAGGCGCAGTAAAGAGCCTTTATCATCGCACCTTATTAGCCCTACGAGATGAAATGGAAGATTCTGATTTGGAAGAATTGACCCGGCAACCGAACGCGGGTCAGTTGGGCTGATCGTTTATTTTGCAGGAGTGTGAATCATGAATACAAAAATGAAACAATTTGCCGAGGCATCCATGGAGAAAATTACTTCCCTGGAAAACCGGCTATCAGGAGTACTCAGGCCGATCAAGCCGAGCAAAGAATTTGTCCACGGTGTTGCCCACCGCATTCAGACGGGGACTCAGGCGGCTTTTGTGGACCGCATTGCCAACTGGCACCTCATTGCAATGCTGATCGCGGGTTTGATTTCTTTGGCTGTATTTCTGGCGGTAGTGGGGCGAGTCTTGCTGTCGTTGCTGGGGAAAAAGCGCACTGCCTGAGTCTTATCGAAAAATATCCAGCCCGGAGGAAGATCTCCGGGCCATTTTGATTCAATTGAG
>JAPLGV010000175.1 GCA_026389975.1 Chloroflexota bacterium | reverse complement strand
GATAAAGGCTTTTCCTTCGTGCCCACCTGCCCCCGGTATTTGGGGGTTCGTGACCTTTGTGTTTAGATGGTTTTTGCAGTAAAGTCATAAATATTTGATCAAAAATTGTCGTTCTTCCCTGCTTTTTGGTTGCTTCAGTACAGAAATTTATCCAAGAGCAGTATAATCGCCCAGTTGGAAGGGTCTTAGGGAATTCCCCATCTACCCCACCTTATCCACTCCCTTCAATTCCTGCAGCTACGTGATTCACGCGCTCATCTTCGACTTCGACGGTCTCATCCTCGACACGGAAACGCCCGAGGTGCAAATCTGGCAGGAACTCTATGCCCGCTACGGGCAGGAATTCCCGCTCGAGGAATGGGTGCGTACCGTGGTCGGCGCGACCGTTGCCAACCTCGACCCGCTGGCCCAGCTTGAGCGCCTGACCGGTCTGCCGCTCGATCACCAAGCCCTGTACGAACAGGCGCACCGCACCCGCCTGGACTGGCAGGCCGTCCTGCCGCCCCTGCCCGGCGTGGCGGATTACCTTGACTCAGCCCGCCGCCTGGGACTGCGCCTGGCGATTGCTTCCAGTTCCCCGCATGGCTGGGTGGATGGCTATCTGCGCCGCCTGGAATTTTGGAACCTGTTCGACGCCGTCATCTGCCGCGAGGACGCACCCCGCATCAAACCGGACCCGGACCTGTTCCTCGCCGCCCTGTCCGCCATCCACGTCCGGGCTGACCAGGCGCTCGCTTTTGAAGATTCGCCCAATGGCGTCAAAGCAGCCAAAGCCGCCGGACTGCGCGTGGTGGGCGTACCGAACTCGATTACTGCCCGCCTCGGTCCGCTGCCCGCTGACCTGACCCTCGCCTCGCTGTCTGACCTGGCCCTGCCGGGTTTGCTGAGCCGCTTCGGTGACTCGCTCGCCCTCCGCCCGGAGATGCCAGATGACCTGCCCGGCATCCGCCTCGTGGAAGAAGCCGCCTTTGCCCACCACAACGAGGCCAATCTGGTGGACCTGGCACGGGCGCGCGGCAAATCCACGCTTTCGATGGTTGCGTTACAGGATGGACGTGTACTCGGTCACGCGCTGTTCACGCCCGTCACTTTCGACCCGCCGCACCCCGGCCGGCGCGGCCCTTCAACAGGCCTTCGGCGCGAGCGCTCAGGCGCACGCTCAGGACGAGGTCTCGGCCTCGGCCCGATTGCCATCCTGCCCGAATTCCAGCGGACAGGCATCGGGTCCCGGCTGATGCGGGCCGGGCTGGAACACGTCCGCCGCCTCGACTACGGTTTCGTCGTCCTGCTGGGCAACCCGGCCACCTATTCCCGCTTCGGGTTTATGCCCGGACGCGCTTTTGGCCTTTCGAGCGATTACGGCGACGGCGACGAATTCCAGGTGTTGGAACTCCGCCCCGGTGCGCTGACAGGTAGTGCGAGGAAGGTAAAATATATTCCGGAGTTTGAAGAGACTGGCTGCTAAAGGAGGTTGAGTTGAAGTGCATTGTTTTTTGTTTGGTGGGTCTGGCCTTTTTGCTAACGGCTTGCGCCGCGCCGATTCCTTCCCCAACGCCCATTTTGCCGACGGCAACCGCCGTTCCGCCGACCGTCACGTCTCTGCCGACGGAAACGCTTGTTCCCAATCTGACGCCAACGCCGCTGGCGGTGAAGTTTGCCGTCATCGGCGATTACGGCATGGACAATTCTGCCGAGGCGGACGTGGCCGCGCTCATCCAGGGCTGGCAGCCGGATTTTGTCATCACCACCGGCGATAATAACTATCCCTTCGGCGCGGCGGACACAATTGATGCCAATATTGGGAAGTACTTCCACGATTATATTTTTCCTTATTC
>JAPLGV010000048.1 GCA_026389975.1 Chloroflexota bacterium | reverse complement strand
CCAGCAGCGGTGGCTGTGTTCTCCGGCCCGGCGCGTCAGCAAATCCCGGACGCCGGTTTTGCTTCCGGCGATACCGACATCACGGCTGGCAGGAAACTCGGCCAGTCTCAGACAAGCACCGGCGAATTTCTCGGCAAAGCCAAAACCATTTTCACGCCTCCGGCTGATTTGACCGAGGTACGTCCGCAGAATGTAAGAGGCGCTGTGCTCTCTTCAGTGGCAGGGATTGTAATTGCCAACATGCTTATGCTCTGGGTAAGCGGAATCTTCGGCTGGAACGTATTCGGGCACATCTGGCCCATGGAACTGGTGGTGGTTGGGGTATTGCTGGTCGCCCTGATGGTATCCCTGCCCAGCCCCTGGCTGCTTATCCCCGGGGGGATAATGCTTGGCAATGGGTTTCTGCTTTCATATTTCGCTCTGAGCGGAAATTGGCAAAATTGGACTTTTCTCTGGCCGCTGGAACCGCTTCTCGTTGCTGGTTCCATCATTGCTCCCTTCCTGCTCAATCGCCGCGGCGCAGGCGGACTCTGGCTGACCCGCCGCAGCGGAAATATCCTGCTCAGTCTGTCTGGGATCGTCTTCGTCGTCTCGCTGGTAGTCGGGATACTTTCTAAGTAATTCACGATCCTTCCATCAGGCTCCATTTTTCATTCGCTGGAAGCACAAGCCGCCAGTTCTATTCAACGCGGCCCTTTCAAAAAAGAACCTAAAGGAGGTTCATATGCAAAAGAAAACTTCTCTTCTTTTCGGTGTGATCCTGATCCTGCTGGGTGTGCTGGCTCTGGCCGGCAACCTGCTCATCCGGGCGGTCGGCGATGGATTCTTGCTCGGTTTCCGCGCCTGGCCGATTTTCGTGGTAGGTGCCGGGCTGTTATTCTGCCTGCCCCCCTTCATTTTCTCGAAGGTGCGCGGCTTGAGCGGGTTGTTCATCCCCGGCATCCCGACCCTGACCACGGGTATCCTGCTCTTCATCGCCAGCATCACCGGCAACTGGCACATCTGGGCTTATCTGTGGCCGCTGGAAGTGATCAGCGTGGCGCTCGGCTTCGTCCTGATGGCAATCTTCCTGAAAGTCCCCTGGCTGACGATCCCGGCATCCATTATCGGTCTGACCGGCCTGGTACTGCAATTCTGCGCCGCAACTGGCTGGTGGGGTTCCTGGGCCGTGCTGTGGACGGTGGAGCCGTTTGCAGTGGGTCTGCCGCTGCTGCTCATCGGCATGTTCAAGAAGATCGAGGGCGTGAAAGTGGCCGGTATCATCCTGTGCGGTTTCGCCGGCCTGGCCTTCGCCGCCATGTCCACCATCCTGGTCACTTCGCTGTGGATCACGCGCCTGATTGGTCCGGCAATTGTGCTGGCGTTGGGCATCCTGATGGTTGTCTCGGCTTTGCTGAAACGCCCTGCTGAAGGAAAAAGCAATTAGCCTCTTCAATTGCACCAAGAATCAGGATCGCGGATGAGATACTCATCCGCGATCCTGATTCAATCCGCATTCGCCTGGAGTCTTACCCTTCGGGTACGATGTCGACAGGCTCAAGGCTGGACCCTGGACCTGCGCTGCGCCAGAAAGCCTTCCACCCCGAAAAGGATCAGCGCCACCCAGACGACGCCAAAACCGATGAGACGATGGTGGTCAAATGGCTCTTTAAAAATCAGAACACCCAGCAGGAACTGCATGGTCGGGTTGACATATTGCAGGACACCGATCGTGGTCAATGGGATGCGCTGCACGGCCGAGGCGAACATCAGCAGGGGGGCCACCGTCACCAGCCCCGCGCCGACCAGCATCAGATCCATGAGCGTGGCGGAATGCAGGAAAGCGCCCGTCCCAGCGAATTCGGAGTAAAGCAAAAATCCCAGCGCGGGCAGGAACAGGATGCCGGTCTCCAGTGTCAGACCGTGCAGGGCGCCCAATGGTGCGGTCTTCTTGACCAGTCCGTAGAAGCCAAAAGAGATCGCCAGCGTCAGGGCCACCCAGGGCAACGAACCATAGGCGAAGGTCAGGTAGAGCACTCCCGCGGTTGCCAGACCGATGGGAAGCCACTGGAGCGGGCGCAGGCGCTCGCGCAGGAAAACCACGCCCAGCAGCACGCTCAGGAGCGGGTTGATGAAATAGCCCAGGCTGGCCTCGACGATGAATCCCGCCCCCACCGCCCACACGAAGGTCAGCCAGTTGATGGCGATGAGCACCGCCGCGGCGGAGTAGATGAGCAGCACGCGCCGGTTCAGTGCGGCCTGGAAAGTTTTTCCCTGCCGCGCGACCAGGACGATGCCGAACAGCAACAGGAACGACCAGAAAATACGGTGACCCAGAAGCTGCAAGGCCGGGATGCCCGCCAGCAGTTTCCAGTAGACCGGGAACAACCCCCAGATGACATACGCTCCGAGGGCGTACCAGATGCCTTTTTTCATGCGCGGCATTCTCCTTTGCAGGCGGCAAGTATACACCAAAGCAAAACGCGCTTTTTACCACCAAAGTAACTTTTTCTTATGATGCACTACGCACCACAACCAGGGTCTTCCGGAATTCTCGTAATAGATGGCCCCAATCGCCTACGACGAACACCTCTTCGCCCTGCACTACATCTTCTGAAAAACAAAAAAACGTCCCCGCCACTGTCTGTAACGGGGACGTTTCATGATAACTATTACCAGATTACGCCGGGAAAGCCTGATAGCCGCGCTTCTCCAGCGCGGCAAGTATTTGCGCCTCGCTCACCTTTGCCTCATCGAATTCCACCACCATCCACCCCTTCTGGTAACTGGCAGAAACCTGCTTGATACCCGACAGGTCATCCTCGATGCTCTCCACGTTCATGGCACAGTTGGGGCAATGCATGCCTTCCACGCGATAAGTTTTTTTCACCATATCAGTCTCCGGGTCTGCCCCTATTGGTCAAAAACGATCTCGCCAGTATACATACCCATTGAGCACGAGTAACGCATTACCGTACCGGCGGCCTGGGCCGGGATGGAAATGGTCTCTGTCCCAGATTCGGGCAGGAGTTTTTCCACCCCCAGCGCGGGGATGACGAAAGCCCGCGAGCAGGAATAGGTCCGGTTCGTCACCACGTTGAGGGTGATCGGGGTGTCCGCCCGGGCGTGCAGGACGCGCGGCGCGTAGCCGCTGTTCCCGGCGCTCAAGAATAGGGTGACGCCATCCGATTGGGGAACAAGAGCAGATGCCGGGTCCGGCTGGGCCGCTTTCGCGGCCTGGACCATGTTCGTCACCGAAAGAGGGGATCCCATCAGCGTCAGCCCGGAGTTGACCGAGACCAGTCCCAGCAACAGGATCACCACCGCCACAAAGCGCATGAACCACTTTTCCATCCGAGCACCCAGCTGCATGGCGAGGTACGCTATCAGAAAAAACACCGGGCTTGTGCCGAGGATGAAGGCAAACATCAGCACCGCGCCCTGGAGCGCATTGCCGGTCCCGACCGCCACAGCCATCATCGCCTGCGTCACGCCGCACGGGATGAAGACCGTCAGCGCGCCGAGGAACAGCGGGGCGAAGAAACTCTCGCGGTTCTTCGCCGTCCGGCGGATGTAACGTGTGATGAACTTGGGCGGCTCGACGGCAAAGTAGCGGAAGATGGGGTGGACGTTGAACATCCGCAACGCGTTGCCGGCCATGAAGATGCCGACGGCGATGAGCAGAATGGCGCGCGTGATAGCGTTCAACTGGAGTACCGAACCCAGCGCCCCGAGCAGGAACCCGAGGAGGGTATACGCGGCGAGTTTGGCGGCCAGGAACAACAGGATGGGCAGCGCCAGCCGCGGGTGCACCAAGATCCGGCTCCGTTTCTTCCCGGACCGGTGGGTCCGCCGCGCCGCTATCTCCTGTTCGATCTGCAGGTCGAGTTGCTGTTCCAACTGCTGTTCGAGCGAGCTGGCCAGCAGGCCGCCCTGGACAGCCAGACAGCTTAATCCACCCGTGGTCAAGCCGGTGATAAAAGCAACAATAATCTGATTCATAGAATTCTATACCTTCTCAGCTTCAAGCGAATGCTTGCTTATTATTGACCTTCGTCGAACTGGAACGTGTAAAGGTACCCAATAATACTCCAGATTGTCTCGTTTTCAAAGATTGGCCCCCAGTAAGGCATCCCTGTGCCCATACCACCGCGCAGGATTTTCCCTTGCAGGAGCGCTGGGCTTGCGCCAAGCATGGAGGCAGGATCAGTAAAATTGGCTGGGAACTTTCCAGTTTGAGTTTCCACGCTGGCAGCGAAAACCCCATCTCCTCTGCCCGACTCGCCGTGGCAGGCAGCGCAGTTTTGAGCAAAGAGTTGTTGCCCCTTGGCTATTCCATCGGGAGTGGTATTGGATCGCCAGATAAAGGCAACCAGGTTCCAGACATTCGGATCGCTCAAGGAGGAAAGAGTGGGGTCAGCGCGCAAGTCAAGATAGGCTTGGGCAGGGGAATGGGAGCGGTAGTAATCAGGCGTCAGGTAGTTTGACGACAGCATGGCGGCAAACGCCAGCAGGTGACGGACAAGCATTTGCCTTTCCGGTAGCAGGCTGGGGACTTGCCTTTGGCTTGTGGAAAGGCAAGTCCTCCCAGGCCCAAACCAGCCAACTTCTGGAAATCGCGGCATGTAAGGATGGAGGCCGCCTTATTGATTTTCGCTGTGGACGTGGGTTCCTGTTGGCTGGCCGTGTTCATGAGTATGTCGCATGAATTTCATCATCAGAATATGTGCGAGCGGGCAGAGCAAAGCCATCCCGATCAGCAATACCTTGCTGGTGGGAATATGGAAGAGAAAAATGGCTCCCAGCCCGACCAGTGGGATCAGGCAGCACGCCAGCATGATCAGCAGATGTTTTTTATTCATGAGTTACTCCTTCTATAAGGTGGAAACAGGATGTAGAGAATGCCTTCCTCGACCCTGGTCTGGTATTCATCCAGGGGGCGCGGTGGAGGCCCGAAAGTTACGTTCCCAGCAATATCGAAATGCCCGTCGTGGCACGGACTGACAT
>JAPLGV010000006.1 GCA_026389975.1 Chloroflexota bacterium | reverse complement strand
GCTGCTCGCTGGGAACGGGAGAACGCAAAACCGAGCCAAGTCGTTGTCCCGGAGGAACATGCGACAATAGCCCTTATGGGGAGTTCCCCATAAGGGCTATTATCGCATGTCACTACGGGACAGAGGCTTAGCCCGGTTGTTCGGGTATTCTCTGGGATCAAATCCTAACGAGGCAGGGCCTCAGACCGGCAAGGCAGAGTGGGTTCTGTTCCATTCGGTTGGTGATCGAGCTGCCTTGCCCGTCTGAGGCCCTGCCTCGTTAGTTGTTTTTCCACTTCGATGATCGTTGGCAATCCATGAGCCCGGTTGGGCGGCGCGGCACCCGAAGGCGCCCGAATATTGCCGAAAAGCGGTGGTTGCTCTAATATTGGAGAACAATGCCAAACCGGAAGTCGCCATGAAAATAACGCATAGCCTGGCCCAACTCCAGAAAGAACATGTCGTGCTGGAACTGGAGTGCATCGACCGGATGTATCTCAACGCCTACCAGCCCAAACTGACCACCGGGGGTGGCATCGCCGCCTTCTGCCGCGGTTACCTGGGCTACCGCTTCGCCTCCACCAAGCAGGCTGTCCAGAGGACCACCCAGTTTGTCAGCGCCATCGAGGCGTTCATCCAACGGGAGGGCTTGGAGTTGGTTCACTTTAAAAAGGGCCAGCGCAAGGATGGGGTCCTCCAACAAAAACTGCGAAACTTCAAAAAGGCCGAAGGGGTCATCTTTGTCGGGGTGGCCCAGGAGAAAGTCCGCGTGCCCCGCACCACCCGCAAACGTACCGAGTCGGGCGGCACCATCCCTTGGATCATCTATTCGAGCGCCATGGTCAACTGCTACTACTTCTACTGCCGAGACCAGGACTTTGGCCCCTTCTTCCTGAAGTTCTGCTCTTACTTTCCTTACCCCGCCAAACTCTGCCTCAATGGGCATGAGTACCTGAAGTGTCAACTGGCCCAGCGCGGCATTGCTTTCGAGGCGATGGACAACGGCCTGCTTTGCTGTGCCGACCTCAAGGCCGCCCAGCGCATCAGTGACGGTTTAAGCGACACCAAAATCAACGCCTTCTTCCGCAAGTGGTTGGCCCGCTTGCCCCACCCCTACAGTGCCCAAGACCGCAAAGCCGGTTACCGCTACGATTTGTCCGTTCTCCAGGCCGAGTTCTCCCTGACCCAGGTCTGGGATCGCGCCACTCACGGCCGTTGCTTCTTCGAAGAAGTCATTCGTGAGAACATTGATTTGGGCCGTCCTGAACAGGTGCAGTTAATCTTTGCCCGCAAGATGCAAAGAAAAACGGCCACCGACGGCCGATGTCGGACGCGCATTATCACCGAGGGCGTCGTGCCCTCCTTGCACGTCTACTATAAGAACACCCACCTCAAACAATACCACAAAGAAGGACGAGGGTTGCGGACCGAAACCACGATCAACAACACCTACGACTTCGGGGTGGGCCGACGCCTCAAGAACCTTCCGGCCTTGCGCCAGATCGGTTTGGAGGCCAACCGGCGCGTGCTCCAGGTCGAGCAATTGACTCACGATTGCCACATCGGGGCCCAGGCGTTTGATCAACTCCAGAAACCGGCCGAGGTCGACGGCCAGCATGTGTCCGCCCTGCCTTTCGGGCAGGAGCGGGTGCAGGCTCTCTTGACGGTGCTGGTCCTGTTCTGCCTCCAGCCCGAGGGCTTTCGTAACCGCCAACTGCGGCCATTACTTGCGCAGTTGCTCGGACTCTCTGAGTCTCAAATCAGCCCCGAGCGCATGAGCTACGACCTGCGTCGTCTGCGCTTGCACCGCCTCATTGAACGCGTCCCCAAAACCCAGCGCTATCGACTCACTGCCTTCGGACTCAAGCCGGCCTTGTTTTACAGCCGCACCTACCAACGGCTGCTGCGCCGCGGTCTCTCCGAACTCCACGACCCCCGCCTCTCGGAATCCTCTACTCTGGCCATCGACTTCGCCAAATTCCAAAAGGCTCTGGACACCTACATCGCCGAAAAACTTGCCGCTTGAAACTTGATCTGACTACAACAGGTTTTAAAGTTCAAGGACTCTAGACATATCCTGCCATCCTGACAGGTGTATAAAATTGTACAATAGCAAACTCTAATACATCACCCTTTTCTTAAACCTGCCTGGCTGATTGACTCAAGTAGCCCCCACAGGTTGTGGTTTTGCCGTGTACAGCGCTTTGACCGTAGGAGGTCGTGCCGTGATGGCCTGCTGCATCAGTCGGTGGAATAACTTGCCGCGGTGCCGGGAAAGACGCCGGTTGAAACGGAAAGCGAACTCGTCGAGATACGCCTGTAGATGCGAGGGAGTTACGGCGCCCTGGTGGGTGGCGCCCAACCAGCGCTTGAGCAGGGAGATGACCCAATGAACATGGTCCAGTTGTTTCTGTGCGGCCTCACCTCCGGTGCTGGTGACGTGAGGACGATGGTCAAAACCAGCCGCTCCCAGTTTGTCATAGACCGACAGACCGTCGGTAATGACGGTTGCACCAACTGCCACGTAATCCCGAACGAACGATTCGACCGTTTCCCGGTCGATCGATGCCACACAGCGGAAGCGAATCCGTCCAAGCTTCTTCTGCGCATCCCCTTCAACGGCAATAAGAACCAATGTCTTGCCCTCTGCGCCACGTCCCCTCTTCCCTTCCCTCTCGCCGCCCACATAGGCTTCATCCACCTCGACGCGCCCGACCAGAGGTTCCCGTCCGGTCCGAATCATTACGCTGCGAAGCTTCTGCAACCACGCCCAGGCGGTTTGGTAGCTCCCAAACCCATAGGTGTCACACAGATTCCTGGCACTCAGGCCTGTCTTCTGAGCCATCATCAACCACATGACGTGAAACCACAAACGCAGCGGCTTGCGACTGTCCTCAAACACGGTTCCGGCTGTTACCGAAACCTGTCGGTTACAACCCTGGCAATGCAACAGCCCCCGCGCCGTCCGCCAAGACTTCGTGCCGCCACAATCCGGACACGCAAAACCATCCGGCCATCGCACCCACTTCAGGTAGGCCGCACAATCATCCTCCGTCGCGAACCAGTCCAAAACCTCTTCAAATGTCCGAGGATAGGGGTTTGTAGGCGTGGCCTTCATGGACACAACACTACCCATTGGGGCTACTTGAGTCAATCAGCCAGGCAGGTTGTGAAATTAGGATGGCACAGATACAAATGTAAGGCAATAAGCATGTTGTAAGACCTGCAATTCAGACACTGGG
>JAPLGV010000074.1:3008-5480 GCA_026389975.1 Chloroflexota bacterium | reverse complement strand
GGCCCAGAGATTGAACCTGGAGCATCAGAGCTGCCAGTTTCATGTGCGTGGTTGGGTGGGGAGAGTGCTCAAGGAACTCCAGAACACCTTACTCAAAGGATGGCTCTGGGTACTGGCGAAGATCAAGCAACTGATGGTTGAACTGCCACCGGATGGCTACCGGCGGCTATATGCCCTATGGAAATAAGTGGCAGTTCGCAGGGGGAAAGGTACTCACCAACTCACTCCGATCGACCAATTGAGAGACTTGCTCATCCGCTTGAGCGAAACCTGGTCGGGCTTTTGCACTTTCTACGCCGATCCGGCCAGCCCCTGGACCAACAATGGCACAGAGCAGGTGATTGGCAGGATGAAAATGCGCGCCCGAACGGTGCGTGGCTACAAAACCTGGCCGGGGATGCAGACAGGCTTGATGTTGGCAGGAATGAAATCCAATTGACGGAAGAGTTCCCTGAGAAAACACTTTTGTCTTACCAATTTCCCAAACTCACCAACCGTAAATGTTCCAGATTCAACTTTGTCAGACATTTGACATTGCTCCTTTTTTTTGCTAAACTAGTGGTATAGTTGTCTGACAACCTGTTCCCACCCCTTCAAACGATGACCACTCTTTTGATTAAGAACGCCACAGTTCTTGTCACCATGGACGACCACCAGCGGGAAATCCCCGAGGGTGGTCTTTTTGTGCGGGATGGGTTCATCGAACAGGTTGGTCTGACAGTTGAACTTCCGCAGGCCGCCGATGAAGTGCTCGACCTGCGCGGCCACCTGCTCCTGCCGGGGCTGGTCAACACCCACCACCATTTCTACCAGACCCTGACGCGGGCCGTCCCGGCTGCCCAGGACGCCAATTTATTCAACTGGCTCAAGACGCTTTATCCCATCTGGGCGCGCCTGACGCCGGATGATATTTTTATTTCCACCCAGACCGCCCTGGCCGAACTGGCCCTCTCCGGCTGTACCACCGCTTCCGATCATCTGTATTTGTATCCCAACGGGGCGCGCCTCGACGACGAAATTGCCGCCGCACAAGAGGTCGGCGTCCGCCTGCAGTCCAGCCGTGGCTCGATGTCACTGGGCGAATCCAAAGGCGGCCTCCCGCCCGATTCGGTGGTGGAACCCGAAGAGAAAATCCTGGCCGATAGCCAGCGTCTCATCCAGCAATATCATGATGCGAAACCGGGGGCCTTTGTGCAAATTGTCCTGGCGCCCTGCTCGCCCTTCTCCGTAACCGGCGAATTGATGAAGCAATCCGCGAAACTGGCGCGTGAATATGGTGTCCATCTGCACACACACCTGGCCGAGACCGAGGACGAGGTGCAGTTCTGCCTGCAAAAATTTGGGCTTCGTCCAGTTTCGTACATGGAGTCGGTGAATTGGATGGGGGAGGATGTCTGGTTTGCCCACGCCGTGTACGTCAACGGTGAGGAAGTGAAGACCTTTGCCAAACATGGCTGCGGCATGGCGCACTGTCCCAGCTCCAACATGCGCCTGGCCTCCGGGATTGCCCCGGTCAAAGAGTATCTGGCGGCGGGCGTGAAGGTCGGCCTGGGCCTGGACGGTTCGGCTTCCAATGACGGCTCGCACATGCTGGCCGAAGTCCGCCAGGCGATGCTGCTGGCGCGGCTCAAAGAAGGCATCACTGGATTTTCTTTATCGAATGATCCGTCCCGCAAACTGATGACGGCGCGGGAAGCCCTGCGTCTTGCCACGCGCGGCGGGGCGGGTGTCCTAGGCCGGTCCGATATTGGCAGTCTGGAGGTCGGGAAATGCGCCGACTTTTTCGCCATCAACCTGAACCGCCTCGACTATGCCGGGGCGCTGCATGACCCGGTGGCGGCGGCGGTATTCTGCCACCCGGTGCGCGCTGATACCACCGTGATCGGCGGCCGGTTCGTGGTGCGCGAAGGACAACTGGTCACTTTGGACGAGATGAAACTAGTCGAACGGCACAACCGGGCAGCAAAACGCCTGCTGGAAGGATAGTATGTCCGATCTTCTGGTACAGATCATTTTCGGGTGGCCGGCGATCATCCTTTCGCTGGCAGTTTCAGCAGCCGGTATCCTGAAGAAAGGGCCCTGGATGCTGGTGGTGGGCGGAGTGCTGTGCGCCCCATTTACTTTGTATTTGAGCGCATTTACATACCTCCATTTTTTCGCCTTCCTGTTGCCGTTCTTCCAATTTGGAGCTGCCTGGGCCGTCCATGCAAAACGGAAGATACTGGCATGGTTTTTGCTGCTCCCATTGACACTCATTATTGCTATTCTGGCATTCCTTGTTCTCACTCAATTCGCTCAATGATGTTATGCACGTTTTAATATTCGATCTAATGGACAAATGATAAAATGCCGCCTTCCACCCAACTCACTTCCAATTTGATTGACGTTGCCATGGGCCGCAAACCGGCCGACTTGGTGCTGCGCAAGGGCACCTGGGTCTGCGTGCAATCCGGCGAGTTCGTGCCCGATACG
>JAPLGV010000074.1:0-2980 GCA_026389975.1 Chloroflexota bacterium | reverse complement strand
GCCCGGATGCTTCGCATACCATCAAGAAAGACACGCTGGTGCTCAACGCCGAAGGCAAGTATCTAGTGCCGGGTCTGCTCGACGGCCACATGCACGTCGAATCGGGGATGTTGACCGTCACCGAGTTCGTGCGGGCGGTTCTGCCGCATGGCACTACCGGCATGTTCATTGACCCACACGAGATTGCCAATATCTTCGGGTTGAAGGGCGTCAGGCTGATGGCGGATGAAGCCGCCCGGCAGCCGGTACACGTCTGGGTGCAGGTCCCCTCCTGTGTTCCATCCTCGCCCGAACTGGAGACAACCGGTGCGGAGATCACGCCCGAGGAGGTGGCTGAGGCCATGCAATGGGACAACATCATCGGCCTAGGCGAAATGATGAACTACCCCGGAGTCGCGGCGGCGGACTCAAAGATGCTGGCCGAAATGGAGACAACGCGTCGCGCCGGGAAAGTCATTGGCGGACACTACGCCTCTCCGGACCTCGGGCCGGCGTTCCACGCTTACGCCGCCGGCGGCCCCGCAGACGACCACGAGGGCACCCGTCTTGAAGACGCGGTCGCGCGTGTCCGCCAGGGGATGCGGACCATGCTGCGCTATGGTTCGGCCTGGCAGGATGTGGCCGCCCAGGTGACCGCCATCACCAAACTCGGCCTGGACTCGCGCCGCTTCATCCTCTGCACTGACGATTCCCATGCCGGGACGCTGGTCAACGACGGACACATGGACCGCGTCCTCCGGCATGCCATCGCCCAGGGGCTGCCCCCCATGACGGCGCTCCAAATGGCTACCATCAACACGGCGGAACATTTCGGCGTCAGTCTCCAGGTCGGCATGATCGCCCCCGGGCGTTGGGCCGATATTCTGCTGGTAGATGACCTGAAGAAATTCCGCGTCGAACTGGTGCTGGCGCGCGGACAGGTGGCCGCCGAACATGGCAAACTTCTGATTGACCTGCCGAAGGTTGATTATCCAGAGTGGGTCACACAGTCTGTTCATCTCAAGCATGCCCTCACGGCGGATGATTTTCGCTTGCGGACAACGTTGAATGTTGAACGTGTAACATGTAATGTAATTGGCGTCATCGAGAACCAGGCGCCGACGAAACGTTTGCAGATGACTGTGCCGGTCAAAGACGGAGAGATTCAATTGCCGCCGGGGCTGGCGAAAGTAGCGATCATCGAGCGCCATCACAAGACCGGTATCGTGCAACTCGGACTGGTCAGCGGCTTCGGTTTCACCGAAGCATGTGGCATGGCTTCCACCGTCGCCCACGACTGCCATCATATGCTGGTGATCGGTACAGACGAAACAGATATGGCGATTGCCGCCAACAAACTGGCCGAAATCGGCGGCGGACAGGTGGTGGTTAAAAAAGGCAAAGTCATTGGCCTGGTTGAATTGACCATCGGCGGGCTGATTTCCACCGAGAAGGCCGAAAAGGTCGCTAAAAAAGCCAACACCATCCTAGAAGGCTTCCGTACTTGCGGAAGTACTCTCAACAACCCGAACATGACCATGAGTCTGCTGGCGCTGGTGGTCATCCCCGAAATGCGTATCTCGGACAAAGGCCTGGTGGATGTGGCCCACTTCACTTTTATACCGGTCATTGTCCCGTGCTGGAACCGGGACTACAACGAAGGCCCGGCGGAATAGGAGCAAGGTATGAGTCATTTTCCATTTCGACGCGTGCAAAGCGAACTGGCGGAGATGATCAATTCGCTCCCCGCCGAGACCCGCCTGCCTTCTGAGCCAACTCTGGCGAAGCAGCTGGGAGTCTCGCGTGCCACGTTGCGCGAGGCTATGCGTTCTTTCGAGGGACAGGGAATGATCCGCCGTCGTCAGGGCGTTGGCACCTTCGTTGTCGCCAAAGTCCCGGTGTTGGATACCGGCCTGGAGGCCCTGGAGAGCATCGAAACCATCGCCCAGCGTTCCGGCCTGACGGTCAGGATGGGCGAGTTGCAGGTCCAGCAAGTTGCGGCAGACGAAGGACTGGCGGCGGTGCTGAACCTGAAGGTAGGCGCGGACCTGACGCGTGTCGCGCGCATCATCTTTACCGACCACCGCCCGATCGCCTATCTGGTGGACACCCTGCCGATGGACATCCTGGCGGTTGACGAGCTTCAGTCCGGCTTCACCGGTTCGGTGCTGGACCTGTTACTGCGCCGCGGCGACCCGAAGCTGATCCAGTCCCGAACCGAGATCAAGGCCATCGGAGCCACTTCGGAAGTGGCGCGCGCCCTGCAAATCCAGCGCGAGGATGTCCTGCTCCAATTTGCGGCCCAACTCTATTCTGAGGACAGCCGCGTGGTGGACTATTCCATCAGTTATTTCCTGCCCGGTTATTTCCGCTTCCACGTGGTGAGACGGGTGGGTTAACCATTTCACGTGTGCGAAATCACGTGCAATCTTCTTATATCCCTCGGAGGTAAAAATGCGTAGTTTTGCTGGTCGGGACATCCTGTCCCTCAAAGATTTCGAAAGGCAAGAATTTTTCCACGTTTTTGATGTTGCGGCTGAACTTGAGCCGATTGCCGTCAGCCGCCGTAACAGCGACCTGCTAGCTGAAAAGACCCTGGTGACGGCCTTCTACCAGCCATCCACCCGCACGCGCCTGGCGCACGAGGCGGCCATGCACCGCCTGGGCGGAGCCGTGACCGGTTTCGCGGATGCCAAGATGACGCGTGCCGGTGACTTCTACCAGGAGTCCATCAAGGATACCGTCAAGATGCTGGAGTTCTACGGCGATGTCATTGTCATGCGCCACTTCCAGCAAGGCGCTCCACAAGAAGCTGCCAAATGGGCTTCCATACCGATTATCAACGGCGGTGATGGTTGGGGCGAACATCCCACCCAGATCCTGACCGACCTGTACACTGTGTTGAAAGAAAAAGGCACCATGGACGGTCTCACCTGGCTGGCAGTCGGTGATATGCGCATGCGCACAATGCACTCGCTTGGCTATGCCCTGAGCCAATTCG
>JAPLGV010000381.1 GCA_026389975.1 Chloroflexota bacterium | reverse complement strand
TGCATGTACAGCGGCAGAGAGTAACGTCCGCCGGAGTTCTTGCCGCTGGAGCCGGAAGCCTTCCACCCGCCGAATGGCTGGAAGCCCGGCCAGGCGCCGGTCGTTGCACCCTGCGGACGGTTGGCATATGCCACGCCGGACTCGATATGGTCGAAAAACCACCCGGTTTCCTCTTCACTGCCGTAGAATCCTGCCGTAAGGCCGTAATTCACTTCGTTGGCGTGCATCATTGCTTCTTCGAGGTTCTTGACTTTGCCGATGGTCGTAATCGGCAGGAACATCTCGTGTTTCCACAGACGGTGCTGGAGCGGCAGGTCAACGGCCAAGGTCGGCTCGCAGAACCAGCCCTTGTCGAATAGACCGCCGGTTCGCACCCGGCCGCCGGTCAGGAATTTGCCGCCTCCGGCTGTTATTTCTCCGCAGTACGCCTGGAATTCTTTATATGCTCCTTCGTTAATAACCGGTCCCAGGTAGACGCTGCGGTCGGTCGGGTCGCCGATGGTCAGTTTTTCGGTCAGGGTCTTGAGACGGGCGGTCAGGTCTTCGTAGACCGGTGCTTCAATAAAGACGCGCGAGGCCGCCGAGCATTTCTGCCCCTGCAGGCCAAAGGCCGAGCGGACGATGCCCAGGGCGGCGCGTTCCAGGTCGGCGTGACGCGAGACTATGACGGCGTTCTTGCCGCCCATTTCCAGGAGGATCGGGCGCACCCAGTTGCAGGTCGAGAAGTCGCGGAATATCTTCGCTCCCACGTCGAACGAGCCGGTGAACGTCATCCCGTCCACGGCGCAGGTGACGAGCGCCTGGCCCAAAGTGCGGCCTGGCCCGGTGACAAAGTTGAGCACGCCTTCCGGCAGGCCGGCGTCCCGGAAGCATTCCGCCAGCAGGCGTACGATCCAAGCTGTGTCGGTGGCAGGCTTGATGACCAACGTGTTGCCGGTCACCAGCGCTGCACTGGTGGGACCGCCGGTCAGCGCGAAGGGGAAGTTGAACGGGCTGACCACCAGCCAGACGCCGTAAGGCCGCAAGACGGAGATGTTGGTCGCGTCGTAGCCCACCAGAGGGTCCTTGCCCATCTCGACGGTGTAACCGTGGTTGGCCTCCATCTGGTCGCAGGCATATTTAATCAAGTCGGCGGTTTCCTGCACATCGCCCAGCGATTCCATACGGTTCTTGCCCACTTCCAGCGCCATTGCTGCGCTCAATTCGAACAGGCGCTCTTCGATCAAAGCCGCGGCCTTGCGCAGCAGGCGGACGCGTTCCTGCCAGGGTGTGCGGCTCCATCCGGGGAAGGCCTTGCGGGCTGCCTCCAAGGCTTGCTGGGCGTGCTTTTCATTGCCCTTCTGCATCACGGCCAACTCCCAGTCCGTGTTGACCGGCGAAAGGTCTGCAAATTTTTCGTCTGCGAACACATCCTTGTTGTTGATGATCATGGCATATTCTTTACCGAGGCCGGCCCTGACTTTCGCCAGCGCGGCGTCGAATTGTGTATGCAGTTCTTCCGGCGGGTTGAACATGGTTGCGTAGGTAAGTTTTAATTCCATTTTTCCGACTCCTTTGCGAGCACTTCCAGGCAGCCTCTTTGTCTGGAAGATAGCCCTGGACAGAGTATAGTGCAGTGGAGGACTAGTGTCAATGAAAACAGATACAAATTGTCCTAATTATGATAAAACGTTAATGACACGAGTTCATGACTGGCAGAATGCCTGCCAATTCTATTATTCGTGACGTATAATTCCGGCCATGAAATCCGACCGCATTTCTTCCATAGACCAGTTCCGCGGTTTTGCCATCCTGACGATGGTGCTGGCAAACTACATGGGCGGGGCGAGCATCATCCCCGCCTGGCTAAAACACGCTCCCGATGTCGGCCTGACGGTCATTGACCTAATCGCCCCGTTCTTCATCTTCGCCATTGGCCTGACCTATGGCCTGTCCTTCCGTCATCGGTTGGAACGTGATGGAGCCTTCAAAACCCACAGTCATTTTTTTACCCGTTATCTGGCGATCATTGGCCTGGGCGCAATCATCTCCGCCGGTGAGACGGCCTTCGGCCTCAACCCGAGCAGCATCGACTGGGGCGTCCTGCAGGCGATCGGCATGGCCGGGCTGATTACCCTCATTGTCATCCGCCTCCCATCCGTTTATCGCTGGATCATCGGGGCGGGGATTTTGGTTGTCTATCAAGTTGTCCTCGACCATTTCTGGCTGGATATTGTTGTTCGCTCACCGCATGGCGGATTGTTCGGGTCGCTCAACTGGGCGGCGATGCTGATCCTCGGCACGGCTCTGGCGGACCTGTTCCACGGCGAAGGGCGCTGGAAAAAGGCTTTTCCGTGGGCTTCGTTGGCCGTCCTGGCGGCGGGGATTGCGCTGGCTTTCCTTTCGCCGGTCAGCAAACTCCGCGTCTCGACTTCCTACGTGCTGGTCAGCCTAGGTGCCAGCGCGCTGCTGTTCCTCCTGTTCCACTGGCTGACCGGGCGGTTCAACTGGAGAGGCCGTTTCCTGGTCGTCTGGGGGAAGAACCCGCTGGTGTTATATTTTCTCCACTATCTCGTTATTGGGACTTTCTTCCTGCCAGGTATTCCGGCCATTTATCAAGCCGCGCCGCTCTGGCTGGTATTGCTGGAGATGGCCGCCCTTATTGGCGGGATCTCGGCGGTGGCCTACTGGCTGGACCGTAAGAATATCGTCATTTCTCTCTGACCGGAAAGGAAACTTGTATGGTTGAATTGCCCAAAAAGATGCTGGCAGGCTGGGGGAGAGCGGTACTCATCGTATTTTTTCTGGCGGCGGTTGCCCTGCTGACCCGCCAGTTGGCCCTGCCTGACCCCGGCGTAGCGGTCGCGGACCTGAAGCCGTTCCAGCTCGATGGGTACCACCGGCTGCTTATCCTTGCCCCACACTGCGATGACGAGACGCTCAGTTCGGCGGGGTTGATCTTGGCGGCGCAGCGGGCCGGCATCCAGGTCCGGGTGGTGATTGCCACCAACGGCGATGGCTTTCTGTTCGCCACCATGCAGGATTTCCGGAAAATTTATCCAAAGCATCCGGATTTCATCCGCATGGGAGAACTGCGGCAGCAGGAATCGCTGGCGGCGCTGGCTACGCTGGGTGTGCGGCCGGATCAGGTCACCTTTTTGAGTTATCCCGACCGCGGCACACCGGCGCTGTGGAACGACAATTGGGCGGCAACCAACCCCTATCGCTCGCCGTACAGCGGCGATACCAAAAGCCCCTATGCAATCACCTACAACCCGCATTCGGTCTATGCCGGCGCCGACTACCTGGAGGATGTGGCCTCCATCCTTGAGACTTACCGCCCTGACATGATCGTTTATCCGCACCCCGAGGATGTACATCCAGACCACTGGGGGCTGAACGTGTTCACCCGCCTGGCGCTCACGCTCCTCCGTCACAACGACCCATCCTACAAACCCACCGAATTGACCTATCTCGTCCACCGGCCGGATTTCCCGGAAATCAGGGGCCTGAAACCGCAGGAGAGCCTGACGCCCCCCACCATCCTGTATACGCTCTCCCCCGACTGGTATCGCCTGGATTTGACCCCCGCCGATACAACCCTCAAGGGCCAGGCGGTGCAGGCTTACCGCAGCCAGTTGCCGCTGCTGCACAATCTGATGGAAAGCTTCGTGCGCGCCAATGAGACTTTCGCCCCCGTACGGTATGCGGACCTGGCGACTGCTGCACAAGGCGACCCGTACACCCCCTCCTCCTGGGTGGATGCCTCCGACCAGCCGGTAGCGCCGGTCCAACTGGACCCGGTAGCCGACTATGCCACCCGCAACTTCGTCCCCGCCGGGGACCTGACCGCGGTCTACGCTGCCCGGGACATGCAGGGCAACCTGCTGGTTTGTGCCCAGGTACGGGAGGCTACCATCCCCGAGGTCACCTACTTCCTGCGCCTGAAGGCACTGACCGACAACGGCATCGTCGCTTACCAGGCCCGGACGGGGCAGACCCAAACCGGGTGGTATCCATTGCATCGTTCCGGTGTCTATGCCTGCGCTACGGTTTCCCTGGCTGCCCTGGAAAACCCCTGGGCTGTCTTCGTGGGCGCTACCACGGAAGGCGGCGGACGCATCGAGGACGAAACCGGCTGGCAGATGGTCTATATCAACAGGCCATAATGCCTAATCTGGTTATTCGTCCCTACCAGCCCGCTGACCGGCAGCCTGTTTTCCGCATTGGAGCAGACACCGCCTTCTTCGGTGCGCCCATCGAAGCCTACATGGAAGACCGCAATGCTTTCCTGGACGCTTTCTATGCGTATTACACCGACCAAGAACCGGAGCACACCTGGGTAGCGTGTGCAGACGGGGAGGTGGTCGGCTTCCTGGCCGGCTGCGTGGACACCCGCGTTCATAATCGGAAACTCCTGCGCGTGATCATCCCCCGCCTGACCGGCAACCTGCTGCGCGGCAAGTACCATTTTGGGAAACGCTCCTTGCAATATTTCGGCGGTCAGCTGGGAGGCTTGCTGCGCAGGGAGTTCACCCACGTTGACTTGGATACCTTTCCTGCCCACCTGCACATCAACGTGGAGTCTGCTTGGCGTGGGTACAAACTCGGCCAGCGGCTGATGGAAGCCTATCTCGGGCAATTGCGTGCATTGGGAATAACCGGTGTCTATCTTGACACCACCAGCCTGAACGAAGTCGCCTGCCGTTTATACGAGAAAATGGGTTTCCGCCTGCTGGATGCCCGTCCGGACCGGTTTTGGGCAAAATGGTTCGGGCATCCGGTGGACAATCGTTGTTATGGATTGAAGTTGTTGGACTGATCTGTACAGCGTAGTGCAGATGACAAGTCGTAGACAGAAAAAGCCGAGTCAAGGGAGACTCGGCTTTTGTTTTAGGATATCTCTTGATCCTGGTGAATCAAACCAGAG
>JAPLGV010000264.1 GCA_026389975.1 Chloroflexota bacterium | reverse complement strand
GGGGCCAACTTCCTCGTCGTAAGTAAAGATTTCGAGTTCCTTGCCGAGTTTACGGTGGTCACGTGCTTTGGCTTCTTCGAGCATTTTGAGATAGTTCTTGAGTTCGTCGGGCGTGCGCCAGGCCGTGCCGTAGATGCGCGTTAGCATTTTGTTGTGCTCGTCGCCGCGCCAGTAAGCCCCGGCGATGGACATTAATTTAATCGCCGCCGGGTTGATCTGCCGCGTCGTCTCCACGTGCGGGCCTCGACACAGGTCCGTGAAGGTTTCGCTCTGATAGAGCGAAATTTCCGGTTTTTCGGCCAGCGGGTTGCCGTACTCGTCCAGCCCGCCTTTTTCGAGGCCGTCGATCAGCTCCAGTTTGTAGGGCTGATCCTTGAAAATCCGACGGGCTTCTTCGGAGGAAACGACCTTTTTGACAAAGGGGTGTCCGCCGGCAATGATTTTGCGCATGCGCTTTTCGATTTTTTCCAGATCTTCGAGCACCAAAGGTTGCGGCAATTCAAAGTCATAGTAAAAACCGTTTTCGACCGGCGGACCGATGGTGTATTTGGTCTCCGGATAGAATTCCAGGACTGCCTGTGCCATGACGTGCGCGGCTGAGTGGCGGATGCGGTAGAGTTGTGAATCTTCGTAGCGTTCTTCAGGTTGATTGGACATTCTTGGCTCCTTTCAAATTCACCACAAAGGGCACAAAGGTCACCAAGGTTTCTTCGTGCCCACCTGCCCCCGGTATTTGGGGGTTCGTGTCCTTTGTGTTAAAACAAACTCTCGCCCGAATTCGGGGCGAGAGCGCTTGCGCGATCACGCGGTTCCACCCGATCTTGCCCCAAGCGAAGCGATGGGTCTCGCTCTTGCTCAAGGACATCTCGTTGGGCTGCTAACGGGGCCAGCCGTTCACCTTATTTGGAGGGCAGTCACACAGGGCTACCCCTACCGTTCAGGTTCTCGCTCGCGGGTGGTTTTCTGCAGGGCTTACCAGAGAAAGCTCTCAATCTTTGGCTTTCTCTTCCTGTCGGCTAGTGGACCGCATACTCGTCCCGGTCGTCGCGTTTTGGTTATAGTGTGGGTATTATATGCCGGTTTGGGCGCTTGTCAAGCATCCTTGCAAATAAAAAAGCCGGACCTCCAGGCCCGGTCTTTCATGTAAATCGGTTAATTTATTTGCCGACCATCGTGGCAGGAACCCAATTGGCAAAAGACGCCAAGTGTCCCCACAGGGAATTGTAGAACGTAAATGCCCAGATGAGTGCGGTGACCAATAATGCAATAGCGGCAACCAGGCGGAAAACCCTGTTCTTTAAGAGACTATATGCAGGTGCGGCAAGAACACCGCCCAGGCCGGCCATCATGAAACCGATACCGGAAAAGAGTGGTTCCTTGGTCAGTCCGAGAGTGATGATCCGGATGCCAACCAGAACGGCGTCCACACCGGCAAAGAAGGCGTAAATGGCGACCGGCAGCAGGTCCCAGCCCTGACTAAGCGCCACAGCTGCGAAGAGGAAGACGATACCGAAAAGGGTGGTCGGCTCACCGAAAGCAACGTTATAGCTGCCGGGCAGGGGCCAGGTGAAGGTCATGGTCAGGCCGAGGATCACGCCGAGCAAGCCGACTGCTCCAAAACCGGCTGCGAAAGGCCGCTGGTCTTTTGACTCAAAACCCTTGTAGAGATAATAGTCAAGCAGTGCGGTCCCAGCGACCAAGTTGATCATGATCAGGGTAAGGAAATCAATGAACAATTTGTTTCTCCTTTGACACGAAATATATATACTTATATTATGATAATACTCTTATTTGTCCAATAAGTCAACCCCATTCATTTGAGCTTGATCCAAGTTGCAACTAACTTTTTAAAGAAAGAAGCCCCGGCTTAGGGGCTTCTTCTGTGGGCGGAATAGGGCTCGAACCTACGACCTCTGCTATGTCAAAGCAGTGCTCTAACCAACTGAGCTACCCGCCCGATTGAGAGGGCATATTATAACGAGGGTGCCTGAAATTGGCAAGCAGAATTTTGGCAGGGAGCGGCTAATTTTCCTCTTTGCGCAAAGTGTCGCCGACTTTAGGAACACCGTGCGTGGTTGATGGAGTTCGTTTGACAATCAACTTTATTTACGCTAAACTATACGAAGTAATTGAGTTGATTCTGTCTTCCCGAAAGGAGATTCTCATGTCCGAATCCCCCACTGCTCATCTCACTGCCCAGACCGGCCTCATCCCGGCCATCAATGCCTGGGAATTTTATCTCAACGACCAGGGCCGCTCGCCCAACACCGTCAAGGCATTCCTGTCTGATGCCCGCCTGCTGACCCAGGTCCTGCCCCCCGATCGGACGCTGGGAGCCATTACCACCAACGACCTGAACAACTTCCTGCATTGGCTTGAACACGAGCGCGGCGTGCCCTGCTCGCCCAAAACGCTTGCCCGGCGCGTTACGGCCATCAAATCGTTTTTTCGCTGGCTCCAAAAAGGCGGCGCTCTCCTGGTGGACCCGGCCGAGAAGGTTGTCCAGCACTCGGTGCTCAGCCCCATCCCCGAGGTCCTGACCGAGACGGAGATCGAGGCCGTTCTGCTGGCTGCCGATCAGTCCCGCCGGGCCACCCGTCCCGACGCCCGCCCGTATACCCTGCTGGCCCTGCTGCTTGCCACTGGCATCAAGAAGTCCGAATGTCTGGGCATTCACCTCAATCACATTGACCTGCAGTCCCCCGGCGAACCATATGTTTTTATCCGTTATGCCAGCCCGGCTAATCGCTATAAGGAACGCAAGTTGACCCTGCCCGAAGACTGGCTTCTGGCTTACGAAGAATACCTGACTCAGTACAACCCTGTTGACCGGCTGCTCCCCTGGTCGCCGCGGCGGCTTGAGTATCTACTGGAAGACATTGGCATCGAAGCCGGTCTGCCCAAGCACCTGTCCTTTGACATGTGCCGTTGGACCTGCGCCTTGCAGGATTTCTTGAATAACGTCGAACCGGATAAAATCCGCCAGAAACTGGGCATCTCGAAGATCCAATGGCGGGAGATTAATTTGAAGCTTCGGCAGTTGGCGGGAAAGGCCGAATAACCTGTAGAGGCCGACTAGGTCATCCCCGCTGAACCCGTCAGAGTCCGAAGTCTCCTGACTTCGGACTCTCAACTCGCCGATATCATCCCGCCGACATCGTCCCCGCGCAGTACCCGAAGGGTGAAGGGGAAGGTCCCCGCGCAGTACCCGCCGAAGGTCCCTGAAGGGGGCACACCGTCCCGGTGTACTTCCGGGAGGGTGAAGGGGGCTGGGAAACCGGTCGCCTCTACGATGGTTGGAGAATTAATTTCAACACACGTTTCGTTTTTTCGGTGACGCGGAATGGGTGCGCCAGGCGGAACCCCGGCACCCAGACAATTTGCTCCCCTGCACAGACCAACGGCCATCCGGCGCGTGCCCGTCTGGGTAGTTTGACATTAATAAAGAATTCCCGCAATTTGACCGTTTGCCTGTTCATACCGAGCGGCGAGATGACGTCCCCTGCGCGGCGGGTGCGGATCGTGAACCTGTCTCCCGTCAAATCTGCGTCCAGCCAGGCGACGAAGGAATCCCCATTTTCATGCGCAAACTGGCTGGCCGTTTCGACATCCACTTCGAACGCCGACAGGAAGAAGTTTTCGTTGAGATTCACCTGCCCGTTGATCTGCAGCTCGTAGACTCCTTCCATCAGCGGCCAATGCGCCGACGGCAGGTCAGCCTCCAAAGCTGCAAGGTAGATTGCATCCCCCTCGCGATAGAGATAGAGACCATCGGTCAAGTCCACCTGCCGGGGAACGAGGTCGGGCATGAGTGCGCGCGTTCTGGCATCCACGAAGTTCGAGGCGCGTTCCAGGGTATTGAAATCCAGGTTGCGCATGTTGGGCCGCAAAAATTCCATTGCCCTGCGGAAGATGTTACGGCGGAGTCCGCGCGGGATTTCTTCCATGACGGAGGATCGAAAGGCTACATAATCAGCGTCTGCCTTCAAGACAACCTTCGGCCAGACTGAGTCAACCGCATCTGTCAGGGTTTCATAGTCCCCGGCCAGAGCCTCGGCCGTGCGCAGCAGCGTGTTTTTGAAACGCGGATTGTACTTCTCGAGGTCGGGAATCAGGCTGTGGCGCAACCGGTTACGGAAGTAAGTTTCGTCGGTGTTAGACGGGTCATGGACGGGCTGGAGATTATGTTCGCGGCAATAGGCCTCAGTCTCGTGCCTCCAGAGATGCAGAATGGGGCGAACCAACGGGATTTCCCGGTCAAATTCGGTCAGGAAGGTGCACCCGGCCATCCCTTTCAACCCGGCCAGACCTGCGCCGCGCAGGAAGTGCATCAGGATGGTCTCTACCTGATCGTCGGCAGTGTGACCAACTGCCACCACGCCGGCGCGGTGTGCCCGTGCCTGGGCGAACAGGAAACGATAGCGCAGCGTGCGTGCGGATTCCTCCAGCGAGAGTTTGTGCTCTTCGGCGTAACCGCGCACATCCGCGGACTCGGTCACAAAAGGCAATTTCATCTGTTCCGCCACGCTGCGCACAAACTCAGCCTCAAGGTTCGCTTCGGGGCGCAGTTGGTGATCGAAATGTGCTACGATGATATCCAGGTTGGGAATCCGCCGCGCCAAGTGGAGCAGACACAAGCTGTCTGGTCCGCCGGAGACACCGATGACGGCAAGTTCGTCAGTTGGCAAATGATAGGCGATAAAACGATTGTGCATCATACCTCAGGGGATTTAATCACGTAGTCTGTTTTCTTGTTACCGAACAGACCAGCCAGGAGATGGTACATGGCAAAGAGTTCAAGGGCGAAGGGCAGGTAGCCGCCGTAACCCAGCAGCGGCATTTCAAAAATGTGGAACCAGTTCCCCCAGGGGACATGATAAATCCATTTCGGGTAAGAGAGGGCGTTCCACATCACCCAGAAGAAAGCGGTCAGGAGCACGCCCAGCCATAGCGTAACTACCGGTCGCCAGTTGCCGTCTTTTGTCCACTCGACCAACGAACGGTGACCCAGCCAAATGTTGATGGCTTCGAGGATGAAATAAAGGGCAATCCAGACAAACAGGCAGAATACCCTGGGCCAGGCGACCACCAGCGCCAGCATTGCCCACCCGGCCAGGAAAAAGCCAATCGTGGTTGATTTCGTCGGGCAAATGATCGGACCCTTCATCGGCTTTGTGAGAAAACTGCGCATCAGTTCGGCGCTCCCGAAAACCGCCGGGATGACGGTGGTGAAATTAATCGTGGCCCAGAACCAGAAATGGAGTGTAGAGAATGCCTC
>JAPLGV010000398.1 GCA_026389975.1 Chloroflexota bacterium | reverse complement strand
CCGGGATCGCTGCCCTGGCAAGCTTGGGATTGGTCATAGCCGCGCACGTCTACCTGACCGCCCATCCCTTTGATTGGACTTTCATCACCAATGCCAGCCAAATTGGCCCTATGCCTGCGGGATCGGATGTGGCATTGATAGATCTACTCCATTACGTTTACACGGGTGGGGCAATCTCTTTCGCTGTCTTTGGGCTGACGATGTTGGTTTCCGGTCTGATCGTCCGCCGCAATTATCTTCGCCAAAACCCCGTCCCCCAGGAGGAACTGGATGAGCAATGACCTGCGCTCCCTGGCGGATGTCAATCGTCTCATCCACGAGCCCTCCCGCAGCGTCATCCTGGCCATCCTGGCCGCTGTGGAGAGCGCCGACTTCCTCTATCTCCAGCGCGAGACCGGGCTGACGAAAGGCAACCTCTCGGTTCATCTATCGAAACTGGAGGAGGCAGGCTACGTAAATATAGAGAAGACCTATCGTGGTAAGATACCATTGACGCTCTGCCACGTGACCGATGGTGGCCGCAAGGCATTTGACGCCTATCGCAACCAACTCAAGCAGTTTGTTGAGAATACCAAGGAGTAATTCCATGCCAGCAGTTGACCTTTCCCACATTGCCAAATCCTTCGGCCCTGTCAAAGCCGTGGACGATGTCTCGTTCAGCATCGAAAAAGGCGAACTCTTCGGCCTGCTCGGTCCCAACGGCGCCGGGAAGACCACTTGCCTGCGCGTGATGCTCGACATCTTCAAGCCCGAATCCGGTTCGGTCGCCATCCTCGGCGGACCGATGAACGAATCCAAAAAAGACCGCATCGGCTACATGCCCGAGGAACGCGGCTTGTACCAGGACATCCCGCTCGAACGCTGTCTGACGTACCTGGGGTCGCTCAAAGGCCTCAGCCCGGCGGAAGTGAAGCAACGCGCCGCAGGCTACCTCGAGCGCTTCGACCTGACCGCCCATAAGACCAAGAAAGTGAAAGAACTCAGCAAAGGCATGCAGCAAAAAGCACAGGTCATCGCCACCCTGCTGTACCAGCCGGAACTGCTGATCGTGGATGAACCGTTCGCCGGTCTCGACCCGGTCAACACCCAGATGGTCATGGACCTGCTGCGTGAACAGCACGCGCAGGGCGTCACCATCATCCTGTGCTCGCACCAGATGCACCAGGTCGAAGAACTGTGCGACCGGATCGTGCTGATTGACCACGGCAAGGTCATGCTCTACGGCGCGCTGGACGATATCCGCCGCCAGTTTTCGGCGCACGCCGTCACCGTCCGCACCGGCGACAAAATCCCGGCCCTGAAAGGTGTCGAACGCATCGAACCCGTCAACGGGACGGTCAAACTGCATCTCTCGCCGGGGACACAGCCGCAAGAAGTTTTACGCTCCTTGGTAGCGCAAAATATAAACCTGGAGCAGTTCGAAATTTCCATGCCGACTCTGGATGAAATCTTCATCCGTGTGGTGCAGGGCGAAGGAGCGGCGGCATGACCAAACTCTGGCATGTGGCCTGGCACGAATACAGGCGCCACGTTTTCAACCGCCGCTTTGTGCTGGTGGGCCTCTTGAGCGTTCCGCTGCTTGTCCTGGTGATGGTCGGGCTGGTCTTCCTGATCATCTCGCTGGATATCAACACCACCCCGCTGGGTTATGTGGACTACTCCGGTCTCCTTGCGGACCCGTTGCCTGCTCCCGCCCCCGAGCCGCCCGACCGTCCCGTGCCGATCCTGCCATTCGAGACCGAAGCAGCCGCCCGCTCCGCGCTGGATGCGGGCCAGATCCAGGCCTACTACGTCCTGCCCGCCGATTACCTGTCCATCGGCTGGTTGAGCGTCGTCAATATGGGCGCACTCAAATCCCCGGCGCGCACCCAGTTCTACAACTTCTTGACCGCCAACCTGCTGAGGAGCACCGACCCGGTCATTGCCAACCGCCTGGTGAAAGGTGCGGAGATCATCGTCCAGTCCCCGGACGGTAGCCGCAGCATCTCCAGCAAAAACTGGTTCAACGTGATGATCCCGATTGTAGCGGGGATTGCTTTCATCATCGCCATATTTTCCACGGGCGGTTACCTGATGCAGGCGGTGGTGGAAGAGAAGGAAAACCGCACGATGGAAGTGATCATCACCTCCGTCTCGCCGAACCAGTTCATGGCCGGGAAGATTATCGGCGATACAGCCATCGGGTTGACGCAAATTTTTCTCTGGATGCTTTTCATCGTCATCCCCATCCTGGTGCTCCGGAATAGCATGAGCTTCCTGCGCGGCATCCAGATCGCGCCGCAGACTCTGCTCCTGGTAGTGTTTGTCATGTTGCCGGCCTTTATCCTGGTCTCGGCGCTCATGGCGGCCATCGGCGCCACCATTTCCGAGGCGCGTGAGGGACAGCAGATGGTCGGCATCATCAGCCTGCCCATCTGGATCCCCTACATGCTGATAGGCTTGCTGATCGGCAACCCCAACTCGCCGGTTGCGGTCGGCCTGAGCCTGTTCCCGCTCACCGCGCCGCTCACCCTGCTTCTGCGGGATGGGATGACCATCCTGCCGGCCTGGCAAATCGCGCTTTCTGCTGTCATCCAGGTGTTGTGTGCGGTCGGAGCCATCTGGCTGGCTGGGCGTGCTTTCCGGCTGGGGATGCTGCGCTACGGGAAGCGCCTGAAATGGCGGGAGGTCTTTGCGAGGAATTAACACGACGGACACCAAGGAGCACAAAGGAAAAACCTTTTTGGTAAGACCTCAAAAAATCTTCGTGTTCCTTACCCTTCGGGTACGATGTTGTGACCATTGTGTTTAGGAACTTAAGCCTGAATCGAATAGAGCAAACCCATGAAAAAGATTCTACTTGTTCTCAAAAATGAACTCACCACCATCATCAGCCGCCCATCATTCTGGCTGGCGTTGGTGGGCCTCCCGCTCGTCGGAGCGCTGATTTTCACCGGTATCGGGGCGATCAACAAAAGCGCCAGCGCCACCCAGACGGTCAGCCAGGTCTTTAGCGGGCCGCAGGACACGCGTCCCGAAGGCTACGCGGATCTAAGCGGGATCATCCGCCAGATCCCTGAAAGCGTACCGCCCGCCACGTTCGTTGCCTACCCCAACGAGACATCCACCCGCCAGGCACTGGCGGCGGGCGAGATTTCTGCCTTTTACATCGTGCCAGCCGATTACATCCAAAAAGGAGAGATAACCTACATCCGCCCCGATTTCAACCCGCTCGCCTCGAGGGGTGACCAGTCCAATTTGTTCACCTGGGTGGTGCAGGTCAACCTGGCGGGCGGGGACATCCTGTTCACCAACCTGGTAAACGGGCCGCTGAAGGTGGATGAGACTTCTCTGGCAGTTATTGCGTCCCCAGATGAGAACAACCCGCTGGCTCTCTGGACGCCTTACATCATCACAATAATCTTTTATATGCTCATCGTCGGTTCGGCCAGCCTGCTGCTCAGCAACATTTCGAAGGAAAAGGAGAACCGGGTCATTGAAATACTGCTCACTTCAGTCACGCCACGCCAATTGCTGACCGGGAAGATCCTGGGTTTGGGCATTGTGGGGCTGGGGCAGACCGTATTCTGGTTTGGCACCAGTTATATCCTGTTGAATTTGAGCGGCCGGACGTTCCAACTTCCCTCCGCCATCCACCTGCCGATCTCGTTCCTGGCCTGGGGACTGGTCTTTTTCATCCTCGGCTACGCCGTCTACGCCAGCCTGATGGCGGGGCTGGGGGCGCTGGCTCCCAACCTGCGCGAGGCCTCGCAGGCCACGTTCGTCATCACGATACCACTGATAATCCCGCTGTTCCTCAGCAGCAGTATCTTTATGCAGGCCCCCAACGGGACGATTGCGACCGTCCTGAGCCTGTTCCCGCTCTCCGCGCCGGTGGCGATGATGGCGCGGCTTTCGGCGGGCGGGGTGGCGTGGTGGCAGCCGCTGCTGGCGGCGGCCCTGCTGGCTGCCACTGCCGTGCTGATCGTGCGCGCCGTGGCCGGGATGTTCCGGGCGCAGGCGCTGCTCTCGGGGCAGGCATTCAAGTTGAAAACCTACCTGCGGGCGCTGGCGGGGAAGATGTGAGAAAACCGGGTGGGTTGGCGTGGTGGCAGCCGCTGATGGCGCCGGTCCCGCCGCTGCCGACCTGCCCCACGAAGTTGGGTGTCTCCTTCGCCCCTTCGGGGCACAGGCGGGGAGAATCAGCCGCACCGTTAGCCTGCTCTTGGTCGTTGGTTAATAGTTTGGAGATTAATATGCTTTCGATTTCAGCAGTCGATGAATGGCGAACCATTCATCCCGGAGCGGTGATAGGACTTCTGGAACTTTCAGACGTAGAGAACCCCCACTCGTCTCCCAAGTTAGATGAGCGAAAACGGGAGACGGAAGCGCGCTTGAGACAGCGCTATAAAGGATTTACTCGGCAGGATTTCTTGTTGCTGCCCGTGATGTTGGCCTACGAACGGTACTACAAGCGATTCAATAAGACTTATCATGTGCTGCTTCAATTCGAGTCAATCGTGTTGAAAGGAAAAAACCTGCCGAATGTGTGCCCCCTGGTCGATGCAAACTTCATTGCAGAGGTGGAGACGTTAGTTCTAACCGCTGGACATGATGTTGCGAAGTTATATGGATCGATTTTAATAGACGTGTCACGGGAAGGAGATCATATCACTCAGATGAGAGGCGCATCCAAAGCCATTCGTGCGGGCGACATGATTATGAGAGACGCGAATGGCGTATGCTGTTCAATTATTTATGGGCAGGATGATCGGTCTCCTATTTCATCAGAGACCTCTCGCGTTCTCTATGTTGCTTATGCTCCTGCCGGTGTTCCATCGGAGACCGTGGACGCGCAACTGCGAAGAATCGAAGAGAACATTCGATTATT